>JBFFGY010000031.1:0-11979 GCA_041557215.1 Alphaproteobacteria bacterium | reverse complement strand
GCGACCTGCTGTCCGCGGTGACCGGCGACGATGTTTCGAACGGCGGCTTCCCCTTTGGGTCCGTGCGCGAAATCCACATCGCCGGCGCGGCCGCCACCGCGCTGCGTGTGACCTATGTCGGCGAACTGGGCTGGGAACTGCATATGCCTGTGGAGACTGCGCCGGCGGTCTATGCACGGCTGATGGAGGCTGGTGCGGCGCATGGCATCGTCAACTGCGGCTACCGCGCCATCGAGAGCCTCCGGCTGGAGAAAGGCTATCGCGCCTGGGGCGCCGATATCGGGCCGGATTACACCCCGTTCGAGGCCGGGCTGGGCTGGGCCGTGAAGCTCAAATCCAATATCCCGTTCCTCGGCCGCGATGCGATGCTGGCGCAGCGCGAGAAGGGCGTGAACAAGATGCTGGCCGGCTTTACCGTGGCCGACCGGGATGTCGTCCTGCTCGGCCGCGAGACCATCTACCGCAACGGCGAGCGGGTCGGCTGGCTCAGCAGCGGCGGCTGGGGCTACACGCTGGATTGCAATATCGGCTACGGCTATGTGCGCAACAAGGCCAGCGTCGACCGGGATTACGTGCTGTCCGGCACCTACGAACTGGAAGTCGCCACCGAGCGCGTGCCGGCGCAAGTCTTCATGGACCCGCTCTACGATCCGAAAATGGAGCGCATCAAGGGCTGACGGCGTCCCCCATGGCGCAGGCGATGTCCTGACGGACCAGATCGTCGAAGCTATCCAGCGTCATCTCGTCGTCGGACATGAATTCTATGAAACGGGCGTTTTGCAGATTGTACAGGACGCCGGCCGCGATGGCGCAGGGATAATCCTTCGGCAGGCGGCCGCGATCGCGCAGGATTCCCAGCAGGCTGGCCAGCATGCGCACCAGTTCGCGATCCAGCGCCGCATAGCCCCGGCCGAATTCCGAACTGCCCTCGATCACCGCGGTCGCGATGACATGCCGCCAGACCGGCTTGTGCAGATAATCCAGTGCATGGCGGCAGATCGCGCGCGAAAAGGTCAACACGGCCTCCAACGGGTTGGACGGCGGATCAGCCAGGATGTCGTATATCTTCTCGATCAGGATGCTGTCGCTTTCCCCGACCAGCGCCAGCAACAGACCGCCCTTGGTGCCATAGTGATTGAACACGGTCACGGCCGAGACCTCTGCGGTTTCCGCGATTGCCTCGATGGTCGCCGCCTCGTAGCCGCGTTCCAGGAAATGCTGACGCGCGGCGCGCAGGATCCGCTTGCGCCTTCCTGCTTTCTGGCTTTCACGTAAACCGCTCATCCCGTGTCCATTACCCGGTTGGTTCTTGCCCGTTGGCCCCGTTCATGTTTCCATGCGCTTGTCAGGGGCATGGCATTGAAATTAGTGTAGACAAAAAACTTTAGCCGACTAAATTTTTTTCACGCATAATATCATCCGACATTGCGGAGGCAGGAACAATGACCATGAAACGATTCGTCGCGGCGCTGATGGTGGCGCCCTTTCTCGCGCTGGCCGCGGGGCCGGCCGTGGCCAAGGAAAAGGTTAGGGTCGGCATTGCCGTGTCCTGGCCGGGCTACGCCTTCTGGAAATTGATCGAAAAGCACAATCTGGCGCCGGACTACGAGCTGGAAATCACAATCTTCGAAGATCCCATCCAGGGTCATAACCTGCTGGCCGCCGGGCAACTCGATATCTATGGCAGCACGCTGGACTACATCCCCGTCGCCATCGAGCAGGGCTTCAACGTGGTCAACGTCGCCTATACCAACCCGTCCTATGGCGTCGACCAGGTCGTCCTGGCTCCGGGCATCAAGGCGACCGAGTTGAAAGGCAAGAAAGTCGCGGCGCCGGAAGCCTTCATCGGCCATCTGCAAGTCGGCATGTGGCTCGACATGAACGGCATTGCGCCGTCCGACGTCAGCTGGGTGAACCTGAACGCCGACGAAGGCGTCGGCCCGATGATCTCCGGCGATATCGCAGCGGCCTATATGTACGAGCCCTGGACCTCCAAGCTGACCGAGAGCATGAAGGGCGTGCAGATCGTCGCCGACACCTCGCAGGACGCCTTCAAGAAGACCGGCATCTTCGGCGACTCTATCTACATGCATAAGGACTTCATCGCGAACAACCGCAAGGCCGCGGTGGCGCTGCTGAAGGCCCGCTGGGGCGCGCTGCAGATCTGGCATGACAAGACCGAGGAGACCAACAAGTTCTTCGCTGAATATCTGCAGTGGCCGGAAGCCGACATCCCTTATGTCATGGGAACCAACGGCAAATACTTCCTTGGCGGCATATACATGTTCGACTTCGACGAGTCGGCGCAATTCTGCGGCGTGCTGGATGGCGAGCCGCCCTTCGGCAAGCAGGCTGGTTTCGAGGACGCGGTAAAGCTGACCAACGAATGGTGGGTAAAGCTGGGCATCATGCAGAAAATGCACGACCCCAAGGCGGGCATCGATTGCTCGCTGATGGGTGACCTCGTCAAGCAGGGTTATCGGCAGTCCTTCGCCGCGCGCGAATAGTGGCTCTCTTGCCGGTTGCCGCTTCCCGTATCTGTCGGGAGGCGGCAAACCGCATATCGGTGGGCTGCCCAGTCTGGAAAGATCGCAATGTCGAAACCCGATAACGGGCGCCGGGGATGGCGCTGGTTCGATTACAAGAAACCGATCCCCGTCCATTGGGTGGTCGTCCTCGGCGTTGCCTGCTGGACGGTCTTTTTCGCCATCTGGGAAATGGCGGTGCCCTTGGGCTGGGTCACGCCGCTGCTGGTGCCGCCGCCGCAGAAGGTGCTGGGGGCCTTGTGGATGCTGCTGACCGAACGGGATTTCCTCAGCGATATCGGAGTCAGCATCTACCGGGTCGTGGTCAGCTTCGCCGTGGCCAGTGCCGTTGCCGTACCTCTGGGTATCGCCATGGGCGCCTTCCGGTCGGTCGAGGCTTTCTTCAATCCCTTCGTTTCGGCCTGGCGCTACCTGCCGGCGCCGTCCTTCATTCCGATCCTGCTGATGTGGTTCGGCACCGGCGACATGCCCAAGCTGGCCTTGCTGTTCATCGGCGTGGTCTGGTTCCTCGCCACCCTGGTGATGGATCATACCCGCAACGTCCGGCTGGAACTTATCGAAACCTCGTTGACCTTGGGCGGAAACAGGCTGCAGATCCTGTGGACCGTCGTCATCCCGGCGGTCTTGCCAAATGTGGTGGTGGCCATGCGACAAATGCTGGCAGTCAGTTGGACCTATCTGGTGATTGCCGAAATCGTCGCCTCCACCAACGGTATCGGCGCCATGATGATGCGCGCCAAGCGGTTTCTGCATACCGACGAGATCGTCGCCGGCATCCTGGTGATCGGCGTGCTCGGCCTGCTGTTCGATTTCCTGTTCCGGGTTGTTCACCGGCTGATGTTCCCCTGGGCAGAGGAGCATGGACGATGACAGGCGCGGTGAAACTCTCCGCCCGCGGGCTGTCCAAATCCTTCCCGCTGCGCGGCGGCCAGATGATTCAAGCGGTCCGGGACGTCAACTTCGACGTTCATGAGAACGAATTCTGCGTGCTGCTGGGGCCGTCCGGCTGCGGCAAATCCACCGTGCTGCGCATGATCGCCGGGCTGGAGGAGCCGACCGCGGGCCGGCTTGAACTGGACGGGCACGAAATCCTGCGGCCCGACCGCGAGCGCGGCATGGTGTTCCAGGGCTATACCTCCTTCGACTGGCTGACCGTTCAGAAGAATGTCGAATACGGCATGAAGCTGAATGGCGTGCCGCCGGCGGAACGGCGGGACCGCGCCGACCGGTTCATCGACCTGGTGAAGCTGACCAAATTCCGCAATGCCTACCCGAAGCAGCTGTCCGGCGGCATGAAGCAGCGCGTGGCCATCGCCCGCACGCTTGCCAACGAGCCCAGCCTGCTGCTGATGGACGAGCCCTTTGGCGCGCTGGATGCGGAAACCCGCTGGAACATGCAGGAACTGATGATCTCTATCATGGAGACCACCGGTACAACCGTGGTGATGGTGACCCACGATATCGAGGAGGCGCTCTTCCTGGGCGACCGCATCACCTTCATTTCGCGCCATCCCGGCACCGTGCTGGAGGACATGACGACCGACTTCAAGGGTGGCGAGCGGGTGCGCCGCAAGGAGGATGTGCTGACCGTGCCCGGCTACGCCGAAATGGAGCGCCATATCATGAAGCTGATGCGCGAGCAGGGCTCGGAAGAGGAACAGGAGACCTGAGAGCGATGCCGAATCCCCACGCGATGGCGGAAATCACCTGGCCGGAATTCCAGGCCTATGTGGAGGCCGGGGCGGTCGCCTTCATCCCTACCGGTGCGCTGGAACAGCATGGGCCGCATCTGCCGCTGGGCGTCGACCATATGCTGCCGACGGCGATTGCGCTGGACATTGCCGCACAGGTGGGCGGCATGGTCGCCCCCGCCATCCCCTACGGCTACAAATCCATGACGCGCTCGGCCGGCGGTCCCTTCTTCCCCGGCAGCACCGGCCTGGATGGCGCGACGCTGAGCTCCGTGCTGCGCGACGTGATCCGCGAATTCGTGCGCCACGGCATCCGCCGCATCTGCGTGCTGGACGGCAATTACGAGAATCTCTGGTTCCTGAACGAAGGCATCGATCTGGCCATGCGGGAACTGGGCGACAGCGGCCTGAAGGTGATGTGCCTGCAGCATTGGGAGTTTCTCAGCGAGGAAACGCTGGGCCAATTGTTCCCCGACGGCTATCCGGGGATCGAGCTGGAACATGCCGCGGTCATCGAGACCTCGATGATGATGAACTACTACCCGGATCTGGTGCGCGCCGACCTGATACCCGACAACCCGGCTGTCGAGGCGCCGCCATATGATGTCTGGCCGCCCAATCGCGACTGGGTGCCCGATTCCGGCGCGCTGGTCTCCGCCGCCGGGGCGAGCGTTGAGAAGGGCCGCATCATCGCCGACCAGTACCGACGCGACATCACGGCGGCCGTGCTGCGCGAATTTCCACCTAGCGCCAGGGCGGCGGAGTAGCGCCTTTGGACGCGCGCTTCGATTTCACCGGGAAAAGCGTGCTGGTCAGTGGCGCGAGCCGCGGAATCGGCTATGGCGTGGCCGAAGCCTTCGCACGGGCCGGCGCGGATGTAATCGTACTGTCGGGCGGCGAGGGGATCGATGAGGCGGCTGCGACCCTGTCGAAGGAATGCGGCCGGCCTGTGCGCGGTATCCGCTGCGATATCGCCGATGCCGGCGCCGTCGATCAGGCCTTCGCCGGAATCGAGCGACTGGACGTGCTGGTCAACAATGCCGGGCTGGAGCGGCCGACGCCGGCCGTCGGGGCGACCGCCGAGACCGATGAGACCTTCCGCCGGATTATCGATATCAACATTATGGGCACCTGGTATGTGACCCGTGCGGCGCTCCCGAAAATGGGCCCGAGCGGGCGGATCATCATCACCTCCTCGATCTGGGGCCGCACGGCCGTGGCGGAATTAGGCGCCTATTGCGCCAGCAAGCACGCCAATATCGGCTTCATGCGGTCACTGTCGAAGGAACTGGGGCCGAAGGGCATCACCGTGAATGCGATCTGCCCCGGCTGGGTGCGGACCGAGGCCTCGATGCGCACCCTGCGGCGCACGGCGGCAGAGCAGGGCTGGAGCGAGGCCGACATGGAGCGAGAGATTGTCGGTGCCCAATCGCTGTCCGGGCTGATGGAGCCGGCGGATATCGCCGAATCCTACCTGTTCCTGGCCTCGGACGCGGCGGCCAATATCACGGGCCAGGCGATCAACGTGGACCGGGGCGAGGTGATGAGTTGATGGGTGCGCTGGAAGGAAAAAGGGCGCTGGTGACCGGCGCATCGCGCGGCATCGGACGCGCCATCGCCGAGGCTTTCGTGGCGGAAGGCGCCGGCGTGGTGCTTAACTACAATCGCGGCGCGGAGGAGGCCGAGGCTGCGGTTCGCGCCATCGCCGAACATGGCGGTCCGGCCTATGCGGTGCAAGCGGATGTCGGCGACGAGGATCAGGCGGAGCGGCTGGTCTCCGAGACGGTGGAGCGGTTGGGCGGCATCGATATCCTGGTAAATAACGCGGGTGTGCTGCTGGAAAAGCCGCTGCTGGAGACCACGGCCGCGGATTTCGACTGGCTGATGAATATCAATCTGCGCGGCAATTTCCTGGTCGGGCGCGAGGCGATCCGCCGCATGGTCCATCAGGGAACCGGCGGGCGCGTCATCAATAACTCGTCCGATCTCGGCTTCGTCGGCCGCGAGACCTTCTCGGTCTATTGCGCGTCCAAGGGCGCGATCAACACCATGACCAAGGCCTGGGCGCGGGAATTTGCGCCCGATATTCTGGTCAACGCCATCGCCCCCGGGCCTGTCGATACCGACATGCTGGATTTGAACAGTATGAGCCCGGAATGGCGCGAGAAAGAAGAGGATATCCCCCTGCGGCGCGTCGGCCAGCCGGGGGAAATCGCCGCGCTGGCGGTCTTCCTGGCCGGGCCGGGCGCCAGCTTCATGACCGGACAGATCGTCGGCGCCAACGGTGGCAGCGCGATGCCCTGACAGGGCACTGCAATCTTTACTTGCCATTTGCCCCGAAAGCCTCTGCAATAGCGAGAACATGATCGCAGGGAGGCGATATTATGGGCGATTTCGACGGAAAGACCGCCGTGATCACCGGCGGCGCGGGTGGCATGGGCTATGAAACCGCGGCCATGCTGGTGGCCGGTGGCGCCGAAGTCCATATCATCGATATCCTGAAGGAGCCGGCCCTACCGGAGGGGCAGGGCCGTGCCATCTATCACCAGGGGGATGTGTCCGACTGGAATTTCGTCAGCGGTGTCTTCGACGAGCTGAAACGGCTGGACTATCTGGTCAATGCCGCTGGTGTGCTGTGGTTCGGCAAGGATGTCGGCGCTGTCGACATCGAGTTCGATGTCTGGGACCAGGTCATGGACATCAACCTGAAATCCATGGTGATGACCATGAAATGCGCGGTGCCGCTGATGAAATCGAAGGGCGGTTCGATCGTCAATATCTCGACGATCCAGTGCCTGCGCGGCGACCCGGCCCCGCAGGACGCCTACCAGGCCTCCAAGGCCGGCGTCATCGCGCTGACCAAATCCATCGCCATCCAGTATGCCCGCGACGGCATCCGCGCCAACAGCGTGCTGCCCGGCGGGGCCTGGACGCCGATGCAGGAACGCTGGGACCGCAACCCGGAGGCAGCCAAACAAGCTGCCGAGGCCGTGCCGCTGGGCCGCGTCGGCCGGGCGGAAGACATCGCCAACGCGATTATTTTCCTGCTCTCCGACAAGGCAAGCTGGATCACCGGCACCGAACTGATCGTCGACGGCGGCCTGACGGCACTGCCGTAATCCTATACCCTTTCTCAACCTTTGTTGGGCACCATGGGCGCCAAGCAAAGGGATGGAAAAGCGGTAATGAAAACATTTTTTGTCATCGCTGTAATCGCGGTTTTTGTCTTCTTGGTGGCCCGGATGATTGCTTCCGTCCGTCGCAAACTCAGGGAAACAAGTGGCTCAAGTGGTGGCTGCGGCGGGGCATTGAGCGGTTGTGGCTCCTCGAGCGGCGGAAAGAAGTCGGGGTCGAGCAGCGATTCTGGAGACTCCGGCGCCGATGTCGGTGGCGGTGACTCCGGTTGCGGCGGTGGCGGTTGCGGCGGGGGCTGTGGGGGTTGAGACTGTTTAGCCGAACCAGCGTTCGATCACACGGTCCAGGGCCAGCAGGGCGCGTGGGATCGGGATCACCCAGTTGGTGACCAAATTGGCGCGCCGGTAGGCGGCAGCATCCCGGAAACGCTCGGCGGCGGGCGGCCAGATATCCGCCGGCGGGGCCGCGCCGAAGATCGTCTCATAGGATTTCAGGGTTTCCGTATACCAGCCGTGGAATTTAGCGCCCTCTTTCGGCCCGCCCCGGGTAGGCCCATGATGGAAGGGCGTCTTAAGAACCTTGGGGCAGAATTCCTCCCAGTAACTCCGCGAATACAACAGATGCAGGTGCCAGGTCTGGTCCACGTCTTCCGACGGGGTGACCGGCTTCTTCGTCCGCACCGCGATATAGCAGAACCGGCGATATTCCTCGATCACCCGGTCGGCAAATGTCTTCGTCCAGCCGTTCTCGCGCGCCAGCCGCCGGGTGAAGGGAAGCCCCGCCTCCGGGTCGTCCAGCGGAAAATCGCGAATGGCGGCCCAGCGCGGGTCGTCGCGGTAGTCTATGTCGTTCGTTGTCATTACGTCGAAGAGTCTATGCTGCAGCCGACGGCCGTGCAATCAGCCTTGTTGCCGCCGCGCGCTGGCCCGGCTAAAACCGTTGCATGAAAATCGAAAGCACACATTACCGCAGTATCTGGCCGCACAAGGATGGCGGCTGGGTGGAGATCATCGACCAGACCCGGCTGCCCTACGAGTTCGGGGTATTGCCCGTTTCCACCATGGAGGACGCGGCCCACGCCATCCGCGTGATGCAGGTGCGCGGCGCGCCGCTGATCGGGGCGACGGCGGCCTACGGGATGGCGCTGGCCATGCGGGCCGACCCGTCCGACGCCAATTTGCGCGAGGCGCTGGCCGTGCTGGGGGCGACGCGCCCGACGGCGGTCAATCTGCGCTGGGCGCTGGAGGCGATGCGCGGGCTGCTGGAACCGCTCAAACCGGGCGACCGCGCCGCCGCCGCCTGGGCCCGTGCCGGCGAAATCTGCGACGAGGATGTAGAGATCAACCATTCGATCGGCCAGAACGGCCTGGCCCTGATCCGCGAGATCGCCAAGCACAAGAACGGTCGCGTCAATCTGCTGACCCATTGCAATGCCGGTTGGCTGGCCACCGTCGACTGGGGCACGGCGACTGCGCCGATGTATCTGGCCCATGACGAGGGCATCGACATCCATGTCTGGGTCGACGAGACCCGGCCACGGAACCAGGGCGCGCTGACCGCCTGGGAACTGGGGCAGCATGGCGTACTGCACACCTATATTGCCGACAATGCCGGCGGCCATCTGATGCAGCATGGCCAGGTGGACCTGGTCATCACCGGCACCGACCGGGTGGCGGCCAATGGCGATGTCGCCAACAAGATCGGCACATACCTGAAGGCGCTGGCCGCCCATGACAATGGCGTGCCCTTCTATATCGCGCTGCCCTCGCCGACCATCGACTGGACGGTGAATAAGGGCAGCGACATCCCGATCGAGGAACGCGCTGCCGAGGAGGTCGAGAAGGTACAGGGACGAGGAGCCGATGGCGCGCTGGCCAGCATTACCGTGGTTCCGCCCGGCAGCGCGGCGGCCAATCCGGCCTTTGACGTCACGCCGGCGCGCCTTGTCACCGGGCTGATCACCGAACGCGGCGTCGCCGCGGCCAGCCCGGAAGGGCTCAAGAAGTTGTTTCCCGAAATGGCCTGAGCGGGGGTGCATTCCGCGGCGCCTACCGCTATGGTGCGCGCCGGCAAACGCAATTTCAAACCGAACCACAGGAGACCGGTATCTTGAACAAATGGCAGAGCCACGACTTCGGCATGAAGCGCAGCCCGGCGGACGAGGCCGCAGGCGGCGGGCTGGACCCGGAAAACACCCTTTACCTGGAGATCAAGGACGGAAGGGTAACGATTCAGCTGTTCCCGGATCAGGCCCCGAACCATGTGGCGCGCATCAAGGAACTCTGCCGCCAGAATTTCTATGACGGCATTGTCTTCCATCGCGTGATCGACGGCTTCATGGCGCAGACCGGCGATCCGACCGGTACCGGCATGGGTGGTTCCGGCCAGAAGCTGGCGGCGGAATTCAATAGCACGCGGCACGAGCGCGGCACCTGCTCCATGGCTCGTGCGCAGGACCCGAACAGCGCCGACAGCCAGTTCTTCATCTGCTTCGACCGCGCGCCACATCTGGACCGCCAGTATACGGCCTGGGGCCAGGTGGTGTCCGGCATGGAACATGTGGATGCCATCAAGAAGGGGGCGGGCGGCAATGGCGAGGTCAGCGACCCCGACAGCATCGTTAGCATGCGTGTAGCCGCGGACGTCTGAGCGCGTTCATCCCCGGTTAAGCGGAGTATACGCAGGTTCCCGGCAGGGAAATGACAGGCAAGAGGAATTGAAAATGGCTGTAAAGAAATGGCTGGCGGCAATGGCCGCTCTGTTTGGCGGCATGTTCATGGCGGCGTCCGTCCAGGCGGCGGATCTGTATCCCGAGAACACGATCTACCTGGACCTGAAGGATGGGCGCGTGGTCATCGAACTGCTGCCGAAATATGCGCCCAAGCATGTCGCCCGGATCAAGGAACTGGCCCGGCAGGGTTTTTATGACGGCATCGTCTTCCATCGCGTGATCGACGGCTTCATGGCGCAGACCGGCGACCCGACCGGCACCGGCCGGGGCGGTTCCGGCCAGAACCTGAAGGCCGAGTTCAGCAACCTGCCGCATACACGCGGCGCGGTCTCCATGGCCCGGTCGAACAATCCGGACAGCGCTGACAGCCAGTTCTTCATCGTCTTCAAGAATTCGACCTTCCTGGACGGGAAATATACGGTCTGGGGCCGTGTCGTCTCGGGTATGGAATTCGTCGACAATATCAAGAAGGGCCACCCGCATAGCGGCTCCGTGGAAGACCCCGACAAGATCGTGCGCATGCGCGTCGCGGCGGATGTGAAGGACTGATCAGTCCTTCACGCGCCGGCCCCCTTCCTCGCGGTCGAATATCCAGGCAACGATTTCACCGATATCGATGATGTCCAGCGCGGGATTCCATTCCCGCGCTGGAAACAGCAAGCGATCTCGGGACGATGAGGCTTCCGAGGCAAGCTCGGCCGTGGCGTCCGCGCGGACAGCCTGAATCCTGTCCTGCCACAGTTTCATGTTGTCCGGCGTCAGGTCGACCCAGCCATGATGCGCATCGGAAGACTTGATCACCGGCCCGCGCAGCAGGCTGACACCGTCCGGCAGCAGGATGGGGATGCCGATCGAGAGGATCCGGCGGCGCAAGCTCTTGTCGCCCCGGACCTTTTGTTCGAGGGCATGCGCCAGTTCCGACGGCTCCGCCGCCAGGATGGCGTCACTTTGTTTCATGGCGAGCCCAAGCAGATGCGCTTCGTAAAGCAGCTTCGACAGCCGCGGCGGTCCGAGGATTTCAAAAGCCACGGCCTCTCCATGTTCGGCTTCCAGCTGCGCCAGCCGGTTCAGCGCCGCTTGCCGCAGATGGCCGCCCCGGAAGGAGGGGCCCGTTGCCGCGCCGTCGAGCGCCGCGACGATGTCCCGCCCCGTATTGCCGCCGGAAAGCTCGCGCACGACGTTTTCCGCCACATCCTCCGGCGTTACCAACTGCATCAGCCCCGGAGCGGTGATCGCTGCAAATTCGGCAGCGGTGAAAAGCCCGTTTTCACCGGTGTCGATAAAAACGGCTTGAAGCTTCTCGCCGCATTTCGTGCCGAACTGACCCTCGGGCTTAAGGCTGGCATTGTCTTTCGCGGATACCGCCGCCTCGGGTGGGCAGTCATAGAGGTCGATATCCCGGCCACGCCGGCGGATCGGTCCATAGCCGATATCCCGCCAGCCGATCAGCGCTGTGGGCTTGATCTCCTTCACGATGGAGGGACCATCCGGGGTGCGCGCCATCAGGAAGGTCAGCAGGCTCTGCGCTCCCGCCATGGCGGCCTTGGACAGCAGCAGGCGTGACGGCTTCTCCTCGCCATGGGTGAAGGGAATGTTGAATCCCATGCCGCCGGTGCCGGATGTTCCCACCTTTACATAGGCTTGCGTTCCAGCCCGGCGCATCCCCTCGTACAGAAGCTGCATATGCCGGACGAGTTGCGGAACATACAACGAGGCGATCAGGTTCTCGGCCTCCGCGCGCCAGTCGCCGTCGTCCTTTGAGGCGGCCATGACGGCAAGAAGGGAAGCCGCTTCGTAGACATTCTGGTAGCTGACCGCCGTCGCCGTGTTCATGCAGTCGACGACAGCGTCCGCCGCCAATCCCCCAAGCCCCGGC
>JBFFGY010000030.1:0-12029 GCA_041557215.1 Alphaproteobacteria bacterium | reverse complement strand
TGCTGCGCCGCTGACGACCATCAGCTTCCAGATCTTGTCCCAAGTCTTCAGATTTTCCTCGGGCGCGTTCATGAAGTCCAGTTTGTGTTCGGCCATTTCTCTAAACCCCTGCTGAAACCAAAATTGCGGCGCCTTTGGTACCCTGAAGCGGCCGGTTTGGCAAGTCAGGCGATGTCGGGATTACACAGCCGATGGGTCGGCCCGGGCGCATCCACGACGGCCCGATTTCCTTCCACGCGGACGCGTCCTTCCGATACCAGGCGCAGCGCCATGGTGTAGATGAGATGCTCCTGCTCCAGGATTCGCGCAGCAAGGCTGTCGGCTGTGTCGTCCGGCAGTACGGGCACGGCAGCCTGCGCAATGATCGGGCCCGTGTCCATCTCCGGCCGCACGAAATGGACCGTGCAACCGGCCAGTTTCACCCCGGCTTCCAGCGCCCTTTCATGGGTGTCGAGTCCCTTGAAGGATGGCAGGAGGGAAGGGTGGATATTGATCATACGGTCCTGCCAAGCCTCGATAATCCGGGAATCGAGCAGTCGCATGAAGCCTGCCAGGCAGATCAGTTCGGCGCCTTGGCGGAGAATTTCCTCTTCCATCGCGGCATCGAAGGCGGCGCGGTCGGGAAAATCCCTGTGCGATATGACCGCCGTCGGGATGCCGGCCTCGCGGGCGAAGTCCAGCCCGGCCGCATCGGCCCTGTTCGACAGCACCAAAACGATTTCCGCCGGATAGTCCGGGTCGACGCAGGCGTGTACCAGGGACTGCATGTTGCTGCCGCGCCCCGAGATCAGGACCGCGACCTTTCGCCGCACGCTCACGTCCCGGTCTCTATCGTTACGGCAGGTCCGTCGTCGCGCGCCTCGATCCGGCCGATTCGGGTGACGGTCTCGCCGCAATCGCGGAAGACCGCGGTAAGATCGTCCGCGGTCTCGGCCGGCACGATTACCGCCATGCCGATGCCGCAATTGAATGTTCTGTACATTTCATGACGCGCGATACCGCCGGCCTCCGCCAGCCATCCGAACAGGGCGGGTTCCTCCCAACTCGACGAATCGAGCCGGGCCGCCAGCCCCTTCGGCAGGACGCGGGGGATGTTTTCCAGCAGCCCGCCGCCGGTGATATGGGCCAGCGCATGGACGCCGCCGGCGCGAATGGCGGCCAGGCAGCTTTTCACATAGATGCGGGTCGGTGTCAGCAAAGCCGCGCCGAGTTCCTGGTCCGGCGCGAAGGGCGCCGGCGCCTTCCAGGCCAACCCTTTCGTCTCCACCACCTTGCGCACCAGCGAGAAACCGTTGGAATGCAGCCCGCTGGAGGCCAGCCCCAGGACAACGTCGCCCTCGGCAACCTTGTCCCCGGTCAGTATCTGGTTGCGTTCTACCGCGCCGACCGAGAAACCGGCCAGATCGTAATCGCCGGCGCCATACATGCCCGGCATCTCCGCGGTCTCGCCGCCGATCAGGGCGCAGCCAGCCTGGCGGCAGCCTTCGGCGATGCCGGCGACGACCTCGCGAGCGGTTTCCACCTCCAGCTTGCCGGTGGCGAAGTAGTCCAGGAAGATCAGCGGCTCGGCGCCCTGGACGACAAGGTCGTTGACGCACATGGCGACAAGATCGATGCCGACGGTGTCATGGATGCCGGTGGCTAGCGCGACCTTGAGTTTGGTGCCCACGCCGTCGGTGGCGGCCACCATCAGCGGATCGCGATAGCCGGCGGCGGCCGGATCGAAGAACCCGCCGAAGCCGCCAAGCGCGGTGTCGGCGCCGGGCCGCATGGTGCTGCGGGCTAGCGGCTTAATGGCCTCGACCAGCGCCTCACCCGCGTCGATGTCGACGCCGGCGGCGCGATAATCCAGTCCAGTCTTGTTTGAGTCGGTTGGTATGGCGTCCTCGCTGCCAAGCTTGTATAAACGGGCGCCAACATACTTGATCCGGTAAGGTTTGCAATGATCGATAGCAGGATTCAGATGCGCTTTCTTCGAACCCTCGTTACGGCGACGATTTTCGCCCTGTTGTCACTGAGCCCCGCGGCGGCGCAAGACGTCTTCGAGGTCAAGGGCATCGAGGTTGATGAACAGGCGGCAGACGAAGTGCAGGCGAAGTTCAAAGCCATTGCCGACGCGCAGCGCCGCGCGCTACAGGTCGTCCTGCGCAGGCTTGTCCAGCCAGAGGATGTCGGCCGACTGCCGCAGGTGAGCGGCGAAATGCTGTCGCAGATGGTGCGCGACTACGATATCGCGGACGAGAAACTCGGTGGTGGGCGTTATCTCGCGACCATTTCCGTGCGTTTCCTTCCCGATCAGGTCTCGGCCGTCCTGCGTGACGCACAAATCCCCTTTGCCATGGCGCGCAGCCAGCCGGTGGTGGTTCTGCCGGTGATCGACACGGGATCCGGGGCACGCCTGTGGGACGACCCCAATCCCTGGCGCCGCGCCTGGTCGGGCCGCACGCCGCATGCGGGCCTGTTTCCGATCGTCATGCCGGCAGGTGATCTCTCGGATGTCGCGACGGTCAACGTGAACCAGGTGATCGGCGGCGACCTGCAGGCAATTGAGGAGATCAGCGAAAAATACGGTGCATCGGGTGCCATGGTGGCCATCGCCTCCGTCAGCGGCAGCCAGTCCAACCGCCTGGTCAGCGTTTCGCTGGAGTTTGTCGGCGGCGATAGCGACGGCATGGTGATGCAGGAACGCTACAAGGGAAGTGGTGATCTGGCGGCCTTTCTCGATCAGGTGGTCGCGGACATCCTGAAGACCATCGAGAGAGACTGGCGCGAACAGAACGTGCTTGATTTCAGCCGCGTCGAAAGGGTCTCCCTGCTGGTGCCGATCATCGGGCTGGGCGACTGGAACGAGATTCGGGGTAAGCTGGAAGCCATTTCGCGCATCCAGTCCATGTCCATGGTGCGCATGTCGCAGGAAGAGGTGGAAATCGACCTTGTTTATGTCGGGTCGACGGATCAGCTTCGCTCGTCGCTGGGCCAGCATGGGTTGAAGCTCGAGTTTTCGCCGAACCATCCGCTCTGGCTGTTGCAGCGGATCGGGGCGAACTGACGGAAGCCCGGCCGCGGAGGATGACCCCGTGAGCTTGTCTTGGAAGGCGCTGCCCAACATCATCAGCTTCGCGCGGCTGGTCGCCGTGCCCGTTGTTATCTGGATGTTCCTGACCGACCGTGTGGCCGTTGCATTCTGGCTTTTCATCGCCGCTGGCGTGTCGGACGCGATTGACGGGTACCTCGCCAAGAAGCTGGATGCGCGCACGGTGCTGGGCAGCTACATAGACCCGCTGGCGGACAAGCTGCTTCTGATCTCGGTCTTCCTCATGCTCGGGCGCGGCGACTACGTGCCCATGTGGCTGGTGGTGCTGATCGTGGCGCGGGACGCGGCCTTGCTGGGCGTGTCGACGCTGGTGGTGCGCAAGGACAGGACGACAGCGATGCGACCGCTATTGATCAGCAAGCTGAACACCACGCTGCAGATCGTACTGGCCGGCCTGGTGCTTGCCAGGCTGGGGCTTGGTTTTCCCGATATCGGTTCGGGGCATGATATACTGGTCTATGCGGTGGCGGTAACAACAACAATATCCGGCATCGCTTATCTGTGGCGGATGCATGCGGTGTCGCCGACGGGCGCGCCGCCGGGAGAGGAAGGATGACGAACCAGCAACGCACCTGGTCCTGGGTAATCGGACTGTCGGTATTCCTGCTGTTGCTGTATTTGCTGCGCGGGGTGATGTTGCCCTTCGTGGCGGGCATGGCTGTGGCCTATTTCCTGGACCCGGCCTGCGACTGGTTGGAGGAAAAGGGCCGTTCACGCATGTTCGCAACATCCTTCATCACCGCAGCCTTCTTCCTGCTCGCCGTCTTGCTGCTGGTTTTGCTGGCGCCTCTTGCGTTCGGGCAGGCTGTCGACCTTGTGGACAAAATTCCCCAATATACCAAGGCGCTTCCCGACAAGGCCAAGCCACTGCTGGACCATCTGGAACCTTATATCGGTGAGGAAGGCGTCGCGGAAATCCTCGCCGTCTTCAAGGCCAGTACCGGCGATGCCGTCAAATGGCTCGGGCGCGTGGCCGGCGGGCTGATTACCCAACTCGAGGCCCTGGCCAACCTGCTTTCGCTTCTGCTGATCACGCCGGTCGTATCCTTCTACTTGTTGCGGGATTGGGACCATCTGGTCGCCAAGGTCGATAGCTGGCTGCCGCGCGCCCATATGGAGACGATCCGCGAGCAATTTCGCGAGATAGACAAGACCCTGGCCGGGTTCGTACGGGGGCAGGTTACGGTCTGTCTCATCCTCGGCCTGTTTTATGGGGTCGGGCTTAGCCTGGCGGGGCTGGAATTCGGCTTTATCGTCGGCTTCGCAACGGGGCTGGTCTCTTTCGTACCGTTCTTCGGCATGTTGATCGGCTTCGTCGTCGGCATGGTGCTGGCAATTGCCCAGTTCGACAGCTGGATCCATATCGGGATCGTGGCGGGGGTCTTCATTGTGGGGCAGGTTATCGAGGGGAACTTCCTGACCCCGAAGATGGTGGGCGAGCGAGTCGGGCTGCATGCGGTCTGGGTCATCTTCGCCTTGCTGGCCTGTGGCGCCCTGTTCGGGTTTGTCGGCGTGCTGCTGGCCGTGCCGCTGGCCGCCGTGATCGGTGTCCTGGTCCGCTTCGGGGTGGCGCGCTACCTGGAAAGCCCACTCTATCTGGCCGATGAACCGGCCGGCGGTAAAACAGGCGGGAAAGGCAAGGTTTGAATTCTCCGGCCCAAATTCCGCTGGACCTGCCGTATCGCGCGGCGATGGGCGCCGCTGATTTTCTGGTGAGCGCCTGTAACCGCGATGCCGTGGCCCTGATCGACCGCTGGCCCGACTGGCCCTCACCGGCCCTTGTGATCCACGGCGAGGAAAGTTGCGGCAAGACGCATTTGACCCATGTGTGGCAGGCGCTCAGTGGTGCCGTTGCGATTGAGGCCGGTTCGCTGACCACAGAGAACCTCCCTGTTCTGTTGGGCGAATCCGTCGCCTGCGTTGTCGAGGATGCGGACCGCGGTTTCAGCGAGGAGGCCCTGTTTCATCTCTATAACATGCTGGCGGAGCGCGGCGGTCATCTGCTGCTGACCGCACGGACGCCCGTTGCGCGCTGGGGCATCCAATTGCCGGACCTTAAGTCGCGGCTGTCGGCGGCGATGAGCGTCGCGGTAGGTGCGCCCGATGACGAATTGATCGGCGGCGTGCTGATTAAGCATTTCCTGGATCGGCAGATCAGGGTAGACCCTGCGGTGGTGACTTTCCTGCTCGGCCGGATGGAGCGCAGCTTCGCAGCCGCGAGGCGAATTGTTGCCGCGCTTGACGCGGCTGGCCTGGCCGAAAAAAGAGGAATTACGGTGCCGCTGGCGCGCGAGGTGCTGAAGCGGCTGGATATGGATAGTTAGAGGAGAGAAAACATATGGATCTGGGACTGACAGGCAAGAAGGCGATCGTTTGCGCGTCCTCCAAGGGATTGGGCAAGGGCTGCGCGATGGCGCTGGCGCGCGAAGGCGTCGAGCTGGTCATCAATTCGCGGTCGGCCGATGTGCTGGAGGCGACGGCGGAGGAAATCCGCAAGGCGACCGGCGCCAAAGTCACCGCGGTGGCCTGCGACGTGACCACGGAAGAAGGGCGTGCGGAGGTGCTGGCGGCCTGCCCGAACCCGGATATCCTGGTCAACAATGCGGGCGGTCCGCCGCCGGGCGATTTCCGCGATTGGGACCGCGACGACTGGATCAGGGCGCTGGACGCCAACATGCTGACGCCGATCTTCCTGATCAAGGCCACCGTTGACGGCATGATCGAGCGCAAGTTCGGCCGCATCGTAAATATCACGTCGGGTGCGGTGAAAGCGCCGATCGATATCCTCGGCCTGTCCAACGGCGCGCGCACCGGCCTTACCGGCTTCATCGCAGGCCTGTCGCGCAGGACCGTACGCCATAACGTGACCATCAACAATCTGTTGCCGGGTGCGTTCGATACCGATCGCCTGCGCGCGAACCTTGAAGTGTCGGCAAAGAACGCGGGGGTCAGCGTCGAGGAGATGGCTAAGCAACGGGCCGCCGGTATCCCCGCCGGCCGTTTCGGCACGCCGGAGGAATTCGGCCATGCCTGCGCCTTCCTCTGCTCGGCCCATTCCGGTTTCATCACCGGCCAGAACCTGCTGCCCGACGGCGGCGCCTTCCCGGGCACGATGTAGGGTCGCCGAGGCGCAACATAGATGGACGGCGGGGCCAGTTGGTTCCGCCGTTCTTTTTGGTTTCTCGTAGCAAACAGGGCGGACCCTTCAGTTCCGTCAGCGGTGTCCTTCGGTGTCAGGCGGCGATGCTGAAGGGGCCGGTTTTGGCACCGCCCATTAGCCGGCGGAATTCATCTCCCTTCACATGCACCAGTTCGTGGTGGTCGCCGGCCTCAAGGTAGACTTCATCCTGTGTCGTCAGGCGCTCGTCGAGCAGGACACGGAGCGCGTAGGCATTGCCGATGGGCGGCACTGCACCCGGTTCACAATCGTCGAAGCGTTTCGTGACGTCGGTTTCCGTGGCGATTTCCACGTCATGTCCGAGGGCTGTACCGGCGCGCTTCAAATCGACATTTCGATCGGAGGGGACGACCGCAAGGCTGAGCACTTTGTTTTCGTCCTTCAACAGAACGCCCTTGGCAAGGGACCGGGCCGGCAAGTGGGCCCGGTGCGCGGTCTCGATACTGGTTTTGCTGGTAGGGTGTTCAATCAGGTCGTAGACGACGTCGAGCTCTTCGAGATATTCGCGCACCGTCACGGCAATTGTCATGATCAATCTCCTTTCAACATACCCGACAGCGGCCACAGATCGGATAGCGCCACGCGGCCATAAACGTTTGGAGTTTCAGTTGGTAATTTAGGCGAGGCCACTGTTGCCGGCATTGACCCGGATCAAAGCGAAGGCTGCGTTAGGCGTTGAGTGCTGCCCGGCTGAACTGACTGGCCGGCTCCTTCGAGGCCGCTTTTAAGGAATGTTAAGAGAATCCATCTAGGGTGAGCCTCTATGAACCAGAACGGTTCCTTGAAGAGGTATTCATGAAGATGCGCAAATTTATTTCATTTATGGCGGTTTCGCTGGGTCTGACCGCGGCGGCCCTGCCGGCGAAGGGCGACATTGCTGTCGGCGCTGGCGTCGGGACGCTTGGGTACGGCGTCCATGTCGCCACCTCGATGACGGATTTCGTCGCCATTCGATTCAACGCCAATTTCGGCGAGATGGATGTGCCGGGCGCCGAACTGATCGGCAGCAACTTTGCCGGCATCGATTACGATATCGATGCCAAATTTCAAAGCTATGGTCTGATAGCGGATTTCCACCCATTGGCGCTGTCGCCGATCGGCGGCGGTTTCGTATTTTCGGGGGGGGTTTATTACAACAAGAATGAATTCGACTTTACGGCAGACCTGCTTTCCGGGGTCGATATCGGCGGAACGCCGCTTCCCGCCGATGTACGGTTGATCGGCAATATGTCCTTCGATACGGAATGGGCGCCCTATGTAGGCTTTGGTTATGACGGCACTTTTCAGGGCATCGTACCGGTGAGTTTCTTTTTCACTGGCGGCGTGCTGTTCCAGGGAAGTCCGAGCATGAGCCTTACTACAAATAACGCGACCGTTAATTCTACCCTGGCTGCCGAACTGGTCGCCGAGGCACAGCAGATCGAGGACGATGCCTCCTCGCTGGAATACTATCCGGTTGTGTCGATGGGTATAACCGTCAGCTTCTGAAGCATCGGACGTTAGAAAATAAAGGCGGGGCGGCCATTGGCTGCCCCGTTTTTTTGTGCGTTGCAGGATGCTGTGCAACCCTTCGCACCTATTGTGATTAAAGGAATAGTAACCTTGACATGCCGCGCTGCACCATTGTATTGTCCCACAATGCTGCAACGCAGCAAACGGTCTGCTAACAAAGGATTCGAGACATGACTACCCAAGCCAAGAGCAAAACCGAGCCGAAGGTGGCCGATGAGGCCGTGAAGGCGACCGCCGAAACCTACGAGAAGGTTGTTGAGACCACCAAGGCCCAGGTCGCGAAGGCCAACGAGGCCGTTGCCAAGGGCTATGATGATATCGCTGCCATGCAGAAGGAAGGCATGGATGCCTTCATCAAAGCCGGCGAAATCTGGGCCAAGGGCGCCGAAGATCTTGGTAAAGCCTATTTCGCCTTTGTCCAGGAAGCTGCCGAATCCGGTAGCGAGGCGACGAAGGCCATTCTTTCCGCCAAGTCGTTGAAGGATGTGTTCGACCTTCAGGGCGAAATCGCGCGCAAGAATTTCGACAAGTCGCTCAGCGAAGGCAAGAAGTTCTCCGAGCTGTCCATCAAGGTCGTGAACGAAACGTTTCAGCCGATCCAGAAACAGTTTGCCGCCGCTGTCGAGAAGGCCGGCAAGCTCGCCGCCTGATCTAGCTACTGGCAGTAGTTTCCGAGGCGGCCCGGCGAAACAAAACGCCGGGCCGTTTCTATTTGCGTCGCCCGCGGATCATGGTTTGCGGCAATCGAACAGCACTGTCTTATTGATCCGCCAGAACCTGCGCCTGTGGGGCGTCATGGATCGGCTGAAAACCAATTCCACCTTGAAGCCGGCCCTGCGCAGGCGGTCGGGATAGTCGGCGCCGCAGATTCGGACGTGGTAGGGATGGCCGAAAGCCGCGTCGCGCCCCGCGGCGGTATCGATGGCCGGGTCTTCGTAGGTCCGGGCTCGCTTCATGTCGATCGGAACCATGACCACCGCCTGGCCGCGCGGCTTTAGCACCCGGTGCAATTCGGCCATCGCTTTGGCATCGTCCTCTATATGCTCCAGCACATGGCTGCAGATCGCGAAATCGAAGCAGGTGTCTGGAAAGGGCAGGGCCGTCATGTCGGCCGCATGGTCTGCATCCGGATCGAACATGTCGACGGAGACATAGGACAACGCAGGGTTTGCAGTCAGGGCATCCCGGATGCAATGTTCCGGCGCGATATGCAAAAGGCGAAGCCGCCGCCGCAGCAGCCTGTGGCGGTCGCGCAGATGCATCCACATGAAGCGGTGCCGCTCCAGCGACCCGCAACCGGGGCAGCGTGCATTGCGCCGCCCGTCCAGCCCGAAGGGCAGAAAGCGCCGATATCGTCCACCGCAGACGGGGCAGGCGTAAGCACCGGAAGGAACCGAAGCCGTGCCGCTGGATCGTTTCCGGCCATACACTTCCTCAACCGCCATATCAGCTGTTCGCACGCTACCTATTAATTGGCCTAAATCTTGCAGCATCTGAATTACTCGGTTACCGCCCCTTTTCTCGGACTGGTATAATCCAATATAATGACAGACCGTCGTTAATTGGGTTCCAAAAATGGCCGACAAGGACAACAATAGCGGAAACGAGCCAGGCACCGGGGTTGTCGTGCGTCCACGCGCGAAGACGAAGAAGCCGTCCATGTACAAGGTGCTCATGCTGAACGACGATTATACGCCAATGGAGTTCGTCGTTCACGTACTGGAAAGGTTTTTCGGTAAGAGTTACGAGGAGGCGACTCGAATCATGCTTCATGTCCACCACCGCGGTGTCGGGATTTGTGGCGTGTATACTTACGAAATCGCCGAGACGAAAGTGAACCTGGTTATGGATTTTTCCCAGGAACATGGACATCCGCTGCAATGCACGCTTGAAAAGGAATAACCGGAGTGCCGTCGCAAAATCTCGAGGAAACAGTTCGCCGCGCGGTCGCCTATGCCAGTGACCGCAGGCATGAGTTCGTTACGCTGGAACATCTGCTTCTGGCCCTGACCGAGGATCAGGATGCGGTCGCCGTGTTGCGCGCCTGCGGGGTCGATCTCGATAAATTGCGCGAGGACCTGGTTTCCTATCTGGATCATGACCTTTCTTACCTAGTGACCGATTCCCTTGCCGATCCTCGGACGACGGAAAGCTTTAACCGTGCCTTGCAGCGGGCGGTCATCCATGTGCAGTCGTCGGGGCGCGAGGAAGTGACCGGCGCCAATGTCCTGGTTGCGATCTTCTCCGAACGCGAGAGCCACGCGGTCTTCTTCCTGCAGGAACAGGACATGACCCGTTTCGACGCTGTCAACTATATCAGCCACGGTATTGCCAAGGAGCCGGGCCTGAGCGTGGCCCGCGGCGTCGAAGGCGCTGACGAGGAAGCGCCCGAGGAGCGCGTGAACCGGAAGGGTACCGAGGCGCTGGACGCCTATTGCGTCAACCTCAATGTCAAGGCCACCAAGGGCAAGATCGATCCGCTGATCGGCCGCCAACATGAAGTCGAGCGCACGATCCAGGTGCTTTGCCGCCGCCAGAAGAACAATCCGCTTTATGTTGGCGATCCCGGCGTTGGCAAGACAGCCATCGCAGAGGGGCTGGCCCGCCGCATCGTCAATGGCGAAGTCCCGGATGTGCTGAAGAACGCGACCATCTATGCGCTCGATATGGGCGCGTTGCTGGCCGGCACCCGCTATCGCGGCGATTTCGAGGAGCGGCTGAAGGCGGTCCTGCGGGAGATGGAAGACCTGGAAGGTGCCGTCCTGTTCATCGACGAGATCCATACGGTGATCGGCGCGGGCGCTACCAGCGGCGGGGCGATGGACGCCTCCAACCTGTTGAAGCCGTCGCTCGCCAGCGGCACGCTACGCTGTATCGGCTCCACCACCTACAAGGAATTCCGCAACCACTTCGAGAAGGACCGGGCGCTGGTCCGCCGTTTCCAGAAGATCGACGTGGTGGAACCCTCCGTTGACGATACGGTCAAGATCCTCAAGGGCCTGAAGCCTTATTACGAGAAGCACCACAATGTCCGCTATACAAGTGAGGCGATCCGCGCGGCGGTGGAACTGGCGGCCCGCTATATCAACGACCGCAAGCTGCCGGACAAGGCGATCGACGTGATCGACGAGGTCGGTGCGGCCCAGATGTTGCTGCCGGAATCGAAACGCAAGAAGACCATCTCCGTGAAGGATGTGGAGGCGGTGGTCGCCAAGATCGCGCGTATCCCGCCAAAGTCGGTTTCGAAGGACGATACCAAGTCGCTGAAGAACCTCGAACAGGATCTTAAGCGGGTCGTCTTCGGTCAGGACAGGGCCATCGGGGCGCTATCGGCTGCGATCAAACTGTCGCGTGCAGGCCTGCGGGAGCCGGAAAAGCCGATCGGTTGTTACCTGTTCTCCGGCCCAACCGGCGTTGGCAAGACGGAGGTTACGCGTCAACTCGCGAACATCCTCGGTATCGAACTGCATCGCTTCGATATGTCGGAATATATGGAGCGCCACAGCGTGAGCCGCCTGATTGGCGCGCCTCCGGGCTATGTCGGGTTCGACCAGGGTGGATTGCTGACCGATGCTATCGACCAGCATCCGCATTGCGTCTTGCTGCTCGACGAGGTCGAGAAGGCCCATCCCGACCTGTTCAATATCCTGCTGCAGGTGATGGACCATGGCAAACTGACCGACCATAACGGCAAGACGGTCGATTTCCGGAATGTCATCCTGGTGATGACCACCAATGCCGGTGCTGCCGATATGGCGAAACCGGCGATGGGCTTCGGTCGCGAAACGCGAGCCGGTGAGGATACTGACGCGGTCAACCGCATGTTTACACCGGAATTCCGCAACCGCCTGGATGCCATTGTCCCCTTTGAGGCACTGAAGCCGGAAACGGTTTCTCTGGTGGTCGACAAGTTCGTGATGGAACTGGAAGGCCAGTTGGCCGACCGCAACGTCATCATCGAACTGTCGGACGAGGCGCGTCAGTGGCTGGCAGAGAAGGGCTATGATGTGGCCTTCGGTGCCCGCCCGCTCGGCCGCGTGATCCAGGAGCATATCAAGAAGCCTCTGGCCGAGGAGTTGCTGTTCGGCAAACTGGCCAAGGGCGGCGTGGTCCGGGTCGAGCTTCGCGATGGAAAGCTGCAATTCACCTATCCGCCCGATCAGCCGGGCAGGAAGAAGGTAAAGGAAACGGTCGACGGCTAATCGCCCGACCGGGAATAGAGAAAGGGCCGTCGCGGGGGACTGC
>JBFFGY010000029.1:0-12091 GCA_041557215.1 Alphaproteobacteria bacterium | reverse complement strand
GTAATCGAGAAACAGCAGGCAATCGCCCGCAAGAAGGATGTCGTGACGCCCTGGTTTGGTGAATGGATGGAGACCAACGGTGCGGCCTGGCAGAAGGCAATCCTTCAGCAGTCCAGTGTCGAGGATGCCCTGAAGGCTTCCGCCGAGAAGTGGGACGAACTCAAGAAAGAATATTCGTGACAACTTGCCCTTGCGACGCCGGGCCACGGCTCGGCGTCGCACTCTTCCATAGCTGAGGGCGAACCGGTATGAACCGACTGCTGCCGGCGCGCCTGGCCGAAAAGCTGGCACGCCGCTTCAATTACGACACCAGAAGTGCCATGCTGTTCATCACGCCCGTGATGGCTGTGCTGGCGGTTGTCGCGGTATTCCCGATTGCCTATTCACTCTATCTGAGCTTCTTCAAGCTGAAGCTGACCCGGCCGCATCGCGTTCCCTTCGTCTGGTTCGACAATTACATCGACCTGCTGGGCGACGAACTGTTCTGGAGTTCTGTCGGGCGCACCGTCTATTTCAGCGTGACCTCCGTCGCCGCGATCGCCTTCCTGGCGATGTTGATCGCCCTGTTGCTGAACGAAACGTTCAGGGGGCGGCGGATCCTGAGCGCCATCCTCCTGATCCCCTGGGCCATTCCCACCGTCGCCAACGGGCTGATGTGGAAATGGATCTACGATTCCGGCTATGGCGCGCTGAACGGCTTGCTGCTGCAACTGGGGTTCATCGACAAATATCTCATCTGGCTGGGTGACGCCGACAAGACGATCCCGCTGATCGCCAATGCCTTCGTCTGGAAGGAGGTGCCGCTGGCCACCATCCTGATCCTGGTGACCATGAAGTCGATCCCGGCCGATCTCTACCGCGCGGCCAAGGTGGACGGCGCCAATATCATGCAACGTTTCGTGCATATCACCCTGCCGTCGCTGAAGCCCGGTTTTGCGCTGGTGGCCATATACGAGACGATGATGGCGATCCGCCATTTCGACCTGTTCTTCATCCTGACCGAGGGCGGGCCGGGCGAGGCATCGCATGTTTCGGCCTGGCACATCTATGCCGAGACCTTCCGGAACCTCTCCTTTGGCACCGGCAGCGCCCTGGCCTACATGATGGCCATCGTGACTTTCCTGCTCGCGTATTTCATCATACGCACCCTGGGGCGCCGGCTATGAGCACCGTATCCAACACCCATCGCTATCGCGAACGGCCGCGGCTTCCCGATCTGGCGCGCAAGCTGGTGATCTTCTGTGCGTCGGTAATCCTGCTTGTTTATGTGCTGGCGCCCTTCGCCTGGCTGGTCTCCTCGTCGTTCCAGACCGAGGCCGAGATCGTCTCGGTACCGCCACACTGGATCCCGCACGAGCCCACCTTGGAGAATTTCGAGGCGATCTTCTTCTACGGCGAGGAGGAAGTAACCTATGAGAGCCGCACCCAGGCGGACCCGGCCAGCGGCGGCTATATTCCCTCGACAGCCAAGGACCTGCTGCCCGCCATGTGGAACAGCTTCCAGGTGGCGGTTGCGGTGGTGATCCTGAACCTGCTGGTCGGCGTGCCGGCGGCCTATGCCATGGCCAAGATCCGGTTCCGCGGACGCAATGCGTCGATCTATACGATCCTGACCACGCGGGTGATTCCGGACATTGCGCTGGTCGTTCCCTTCTTCCTGGTGATCAAGAATCTCGGGCTGCTGGACAGCCTTGGCTCGCTGATCCTGACCTACCTGGCGGTGACCGTGCCCTTCACGGTCTTCATCCTGGTCAGCTATTTCGAATCGCTGCCGGACGATCTGGACAAGGCGGCGCGCATCGACGGCTGTTCGCGATTCCAGACGATGACGCGTGTCTTCCTGCCGCTCGCCGTGCCGTCGCTGGTCGCGGTCGTGCTGTTCACATTCCTGACCAGCTGGAACGAATTCCTGCTGGCGCTGATGTTCACGCAGACGCCGGCGGCGCAGACATTGCCGATCGTGGTGGCGTCCTTCACCTCGGATTTCACCATCAGTTTCTCATTCATCAACGCGGCCGGCGTCGTGGCGGTCATCCCGCCGGTCATCGTTGCGATAATGTTCGAACGATACATCGTGTCGGGCCTGACGGCCGGCGCAGTGAAGGGATAGGGCCGTGGCGCAGATCCGTTTTGAAAACGTCGCCAAATATTACGGCAGCGTGCTTGCCGTCGATAAGCTGAATTTGGAGATACGCGACAAGGAGTTCGTGGTGTTGCTGGGGCCGTCGGGCTGCGGCAAGACGACGACCTTGAACATGATTGCGGGACTGGAGGAATTGTCCGAGGGCGACATCTGGTTCGACGAGGATATCGTCAACTTCATGCCGCCGCACAAGCGCGACGTCGCCATGGTGTTTCAGAGCTATGCCCTCTATCCGCACAAGAGCGTTTACGAGAACATCGCCTTCGGCCTGGCCATGCGGAAATATCCCAAGGCCGAGATCGACAAGCGCGTACGCGATGCGGCGGCGCGGCTTCATATCGACCATCTGCTGGACCGCCGGCCGAACCAGCTATCCGGCGGCCAACGACAGCGCGTGGCGCTGGGCCGCGCCATGGTGCGCCAGCCGGCGGTGTTCCTGATGGACGAACCGCTCTCCAACCTGGACGCCGCGCTACGCGTCTCGATGCGCGCCGAGATCAAGGATCTGCACCAGACCATGCAGACGACCTTTGTCTATGTAACGCACGACCAGGCGGAGGCGCTGACCCTTGCCGACCGGATCGTGGTGATGAAGGACGGCATCGTGCAGCAGGTCGGTACGCCGGACGAGATCTACGAGCAGCCGCGCAACATGTTCGTCGCCTCCTTCCTGGGAAACCCGCCGATCAACTATCTGGAAGGAGAACTGATCGCCTCCGGCGGGCGCATGGCGTTCCGGCGGGATGGGCTGACGCTGTCGCTCAACGATGACGCGTCGGCGAAACTTTCGGGCCAGGACGGGCGCAAGGCCATCCTCGGCATCCGCCCGGAAGACGTGGACGACCGCGCCACGCCGGCCGAGGGCGGCGCCATCGACGGACATGTGAATTTCGTCATGCCGATCGGCTCCGACCAGTTCCTGAACATGAAGCTGGAAGGCAAGGAACTTTTCTTCCGCGTCGGCAAGGAAACCCGCCACGGGAACGGCGAGGAAGTGACGCTGGCGGCGAACCTGGATCGCTTGCACCTGTTCGATCCGGAAACACAGAAATCCCTGTTGTGGGACCAGGGGGGATAGCCTTGAAGCCCGCGAAATTCGAATATCACAAGCCGGAAACCCTGGAAGAGGCACTGGCGCTTCTGGCAGAATATGGCGACGAAGCGCGTATCATCGCTGGCGGTCAGAGCCTGGTGCCGATGATGAATATGCGGCTGGCGCAGCCTGCCCATCTCGTCGATATAAACAATATCGAGGGGCTGTCCTACATCCGCGCTAACAATGGTTCGCTGGAGATCGGAGCCCTGACGCGGCATCGGCAGGTCGAGGAGTCCTCCCTGCTTGTGCAGGCTTGCCCGCCGATGCCGGCAGCCGCCCGGAATATCGGGCATTACGGGCTACGCGCGCGAGGGTCGATCGGCGGCAGCCTGGCGCTCGCCGATCCCTCCGCCGAGTTTCCCCTGATGGCCATGCTGCTGAATGCCGAAATTTCCACCCGGTCTGCGGTGGGGGCCCGGTCCATTCTGGCGCGCGATTTCTTTGTTTCGGTTTTCACCACAACCCTGGAGCCGGGCGAGATCGTGACCCAGGTCAGCCTGCGCGCGCTGGGCCAGAGCGAGGGGTGGGGATTCCGCTGGCTCGCGCGACGGTCCGGCGACTACGCCATTGTCAATGCGGCGGCGACGCTTGCGCTTAACGGCGCTGGCCAGATCGACCGCATCTCCCTGGCTTTGGGCGGAGTCGGCGCCACGCCGCTGCGCCTGAGCCAACTGGAGCAGGAGAGCCGTGGCAAGGCAGTTGGCGGCGACTGGGCGCGCGAAATAGCGGCGCAAGCCGCGGCGCAGATCGATCCCGAGAGCGACAAGAATGCCTCGGCCGAATTCCGGAAGGAGCTTATCGAGGTCTTGCTCGCCGCTGCGTTGGAGGATGCGCTGCGCAGGATGGAAGGGAGGATGGCCGCATGAGCAAGCTGCCGATCCGCTTGACCGTTAATGGCGATAGCCATGAGGTATCCGTGGAGCCCCGCAAGCTGCTGTCGGACGTGCTGCGCGAGGATTTGCGCCTGACGGGAACGCATGTCGGTTGCGAGCATGGCGTTTGCGGCGCCTGCACCGTGCTGGTGGACGGCGCCCCGACCCGGGCCTGCCTGATCTTTGCAATTCAGATGGAGGGGCGGGAGATCACCACCGTGGAGGGATTGACGCCGGCCGAAGGGCTGAGCCCGCTGCAGCAGGCGCTGCATGAGGAGCACGGTCTGCAATGCGGGTTCTGCACGCCGGGCATCGTCACCACCTTCGAGGCCTATCTGCGCGAAAATCCAGACCCGACCGAGGCGGATATCCGCGAAGTTCTGGCCGGCAATCTGTGCCGCTGCACCGGTTACCAGAATATCGTGCGGGCGATCGGCAAGGCCGCGAAGGCCATGCGCGAGGGAGCCACGACATGAGCAATGTAAAGGCGGAGGACACACGGCGCGAAGGGTTCGATCAGATCGGCAAGCCGATACCGCGCAAGGAGGATGCCCGCCTGCTTCGCGGCAAGGGGACTTATGTCGACGACATCGAGATTCCAGGTGCCCTGCACGCCTGTTTCGTTCGCTCGCCCTATGCCCATGCGCGGATTGCCGGCTTCGACCTCGATGAAGCTAGGGGCATGCCCGGGGTGGTCGTCGTGATCACCGGCCATGAGATCAACGAATGGACCAACGGGCTGAGGATGGCGCCCCCGATCGAGGGGCTGCTGCCGACCGAAATGACCACCCTGCCGGTGGACAAGGTCCGGTTCCACGGCGACCCCGTCGTCTGCGTGGTGGCCACCGATCGTTACCTTGCCGAGGATGCGGCGGAACTGGTCTATGTCGATTATGAGGTCCTGGACGCCGTGGCGAGTTATGAGGCGGCCCTTGCGGAGGGCGCGCCGCTGGTCGACGAGACGCTGACCACCAACCTGGTCTCTCACCAGACATTCGAGGCCGGCGATATCGCGCGGCGCAAGGCCGAGGCGCACCGAATCGTCGAGGCCAAGTTCGCCATGCAGCGCATGACGCATCTGCCGATCGAGACCCGCGGCTGCATTGCGCTGTGGGACGACGGGCGAGAGCATCTGACGATGCATATCGGCAGCCAGGCGCCACATCCCATGCGCTCCGCATTGGCCGGGCGGTTGAAGCTGGCGGAGCATCAGGTCACCGTTGCCTCGCCGGATGTCGGTGGCGGCTTCGGCCAGAAGATCATCGTCTATCGCGAGGAAATTACCGTCGCCGCCCTGGCGCGCCATCTGAAGCGTCCCGTGCGCTGGCGCGAGGACCGGTTGGAAAACCTATCGGCCTCGCTGCAGGCGCGCGAGAACACGGTGCGCACCTGCGCCGCCGTCGACAAGGAGGGCCGCATCCTTTCGCTGGAAGCCGAGATCATGGAGGATTTCGGCGCCTACTGCTTCTATCCGGCGAACTATCTCGCCCGCGTTATCGGCATGATCCTGACCGGTCCCTATCGTATCCAGGATTACGCCTTCGAGGTGAAGATCGCGCTGACCAACAAATGCGGCGCCGGGCCGATGCGCGCGCCGATGGCGATCACCAGCCTGGTGATGGACGGCACGCTGGACGCGGTGGCGCGGGAGCTCGACCTCGACCCGGCGGAGGTGCGCCGGGTCAACATGCTGCGGCCGGCGGACTTGCCTTACCTCATGCCGACCGGCGAGAGGCTGGAGGACGTAACGCCTTCGGAATGTTTCGAGCGTGGGCTGGAGGAAATCGATTACGCCGGCTTCCGGGTGAAACAGGCGGCGGATCGCGAAAGCGGGATCTATCGCGGCATAGGCATCTGCAACGTCGTCGAATCCACGACCTACGGCTCGGCCTTCTACAAGGCGGCCGGCATTCCGGGCTCGGGCCACGAGGCGGCCTGGGTGAAGGTCGAACCCTCCGGTTCGATTCGCGCCTCGGCCGGCCTGATGGGCACGGGCCAGAGCTACGAGACGCCTTACGCCCAGGCGGTCGCCGAGGGGCTGGGCGTCGACGCAGCGCAGGTCGATATCCTTCTGGGCAATACCGACATCGCACCCTACGGCATGGGCGCGCGCGGTGGCCGCGGGGCGACCGCCGGCGGCGGCACGCTGTTCCTGACGGCGCTGGACCTGAAGGCCAAGATGCTGGACATCGCTGCGGCGCTGCTGGACCTCAACAGCGCCAGCGAACTGGAGATGAAGGGCGGCAAGGTGCTGCGCCATGTTGGCGGGGAATGGAGCGAAACCGGCCTCGGCCTCGGCGACATCGCGCGCACCGCCTATCTCGACCCGCTGAAACTGCCGGAAGGAATGCAGCCGGGCCTGGAGATGCACCGGGCCTGGGACCCGCCGCAGATGACCTATTCGAACGCCACCCATATCTGCCAGGTGACGCTGGATCCCGCGACCGGCCGGATCGACATCGACCGCTACCTGGTCGTCGAGGATTGCGGCACCGTGCTGAACCCGCTGGTCGTGGACGGCCAGCAGCAAGGCGCGACCGTGATGGGCATCGGCGGCGTGCTGTTCGAGCACATGGTTTATGACGAGAGCGGCCAGAACCTTTGCGGCACCCTGGCCGACTACATGATCCCCACGGCCTGCGAAGCGCCGGTAATCGAAATCATCGGCCAGCATACGCCGAACAGACGGACGCCGGCAGGCATCAAGGGTATGGCCGAGGGCGGGATCATGGGCGCCATCGGCGCGGTGAACAATGCCGTCAACGACGCGCTGCGCCCGTTCGGCGTGGTGGCGGACAGGCAGCCGCTGTCGCCAGACTATATCCGCTCGCTGTTGCGTGGAGCTGCCCGGTAACACTGTTCGCCGGTAAGGGGCGCCGAAGAATCGATGCCGCCCTATGGTCGTCGATATTGTCCAGCGGGGACGTTCAAACGGTACGCGCAGCATGTCGTGTCGAGGTGCTGCGATGAGCAATCATATCTTTCGAGATTCGTTCAATAAGGAGGCTTCCTACAACGACGGGAACATTCGTGGAGTCTCCGTTTCGTTCATAAGTTCCGTCCAGGCAACCGCTGGCGTCAAATTGTCGTTCCCAATCGACCAGATGGAGCCCATTTGCGCTTAATGCTGCGCTTGGTAGGGGGTAACTGTCATTCGCATGCCTTGTTTCGTTCCGCACGGTGGCCGCGCGCCGCGGTTTCATGCGCGCGCCGGGCGGCTCACCAGTCGGTTGCGGGGCGCCATTGGTGGGTCAGCCAGGGCGGGTCGTTGCCCGGGGCGAGTTCGATGACGGCCTCGATGGCATAGACGGCGCCCTCGGCCAGCCGGGCCCGGGCACGCACGGAATAGACGCTCGACATTCCACCGGCCAGATAACGACGCGCTTCCTGGGGCAGGAACTGCAAGGTTTCGGAAATGCGCTGGCGCTGGGTGGCCGGTTTGTCGTCGGTGCCGGCGTCGATAACCATCTGTCCCCTGGCGGCGATGAGTTCGTCGGCCGCCGCCTCGTCCATGCCGGGCAGGGCGAGCAGGGCGAGCTTCGGCGCATAGAGCGGGTTGACGCCTGGCCGCCGCGAATGGACGGTCACAGCGCCGGCGATGCGTTCCCACAGATCCATCGTGATGCCCGGAATGCGCAGAATCTCGTCCGCCGTCAGAAACGGGGCGTTGCCGACGGGTACCGGCGGGTCGAAGCCGGCATAGTCCGCCTGCTCGGCGCCGTTGGGGCGAGGCTCGTCGTCCTTGTCGCGCCAGTCCACGATCCGGTCGGCCAGGCTGTCGGCCATATCGCCGGCCCCGGCTGCGCGCAACAGGCCGGCGATCAGCTCCGGCTGCGCCACATTCAGGTCGATCCGGCCGCCGATGTCGGCGGCGGCGATCTCGATGAGGCCCTCGTCGATTTCCACTTGCCAGGCAAGGATACCCGGCGGGCCTGAATCGGCAGGGGACAAGAGCCTGGCGGCCGCCAGGTGGATGCCGCCCTCGGCCAGCGCCTCGGCCCGCGCCGAAAGCACCAGGTTGCGCGACAGGCCCAGTTCGGTGCGGGTCAGCATCGTCAGGCTGCCGGCGATCATGGCCAGCAGCAGTACCACCCACAAGACGGCAATCAGGGCGACGCCACGCGCGCCGCCAACCGGCAATCGGTTACTGCGCCGCGGGTTCACCCTCCGGCTCCTGTTCTGCCTCTTTCTTCTCGGGCTCTTTCGGTTCGGGAAGGAGTTTTGCCTCGAGACGTTCCAGATCCTTTATGCGGTTGCGGAGCTCGTTGGTAATGTCCAGGGCGTCGCGTTCGTTGCGGATGATCCGCGGCGAGACCAGCACCAACAGTTCGCTTCGTGTGATGGTGTCCGTGGTATAGCGGAACAGCGCGCCGAGGAATGGAATCGACGACAGGCCCGGGACGCCGACTTTCGTGTTCGTCTTGTTATCCTGGATCAGCCCGCCCAGCGCGACAGTCTGCCCGCTCTCCACTGCGGCGGTCGTGGTAATAATCCGCTTGGTTATCGTGGGCGTCAGCGTCCCCGCGGTTGCGTCCTGGCTGACTTGGCTGACCTCCTGTTGGATATCGAGGATGATCAGGCCACTATCATTGACCCTGGGTGTGACATTCAGGATTACGCCCGTGTCCCTCAGTTCGATGGTGCTGACGATCCTGTCGGGAACAGTAGGATCAGGATCGACCGACGTCGATTGCTGCGTAGCGACCGGCACCTGTGCGCCAACCTGAAGCGAGGCTTCCTGATTGTTAAGTACCATCAGTTGTGGTGCGGAGATGACGTCGACGTCGGTCACACTCGACAGCAGCTTCAGTACTGCTTGGACGTTGGTGACGGAAAAGGTGTAGTTTAGCCCCGGAAAAGTCGGCAAGACACCGCCACTATCCAGATCGCTCAAGGTCACACCGTGGTTGCCTTCCTGGAAGAACCAGCGCACGCCATATTCCAGCCGGTCCGTCAACGTGACGTCTGCGATGGTGACTTCAATCAGAACCTCCAGTGGGCGCCGATCGAGCTGCTTGAGCGCCCGCAGCACCGCGCGGTATTCGCCCGGCGAGCCCGCGATCAGCAGGGCGTTTCGTTCTTCGTCGGCGACGACGCGAAGCTGGCTGCCATCGGACAGGGCAATTCCCTTGGACAGTGTGGTCGTAGGTTGTGCCACCGGGAGCTGCGGCACCGGCTGTGCTATCTGCGCTTGCCCTTGCGTTTGTGGTTGCGTCGTGCCCTCCGCCCTTGGGATGGGCTGGGTCTCGGCGGCGCCGATCTGGGTAGGCTCGAGGCCCGGCGCCAGTTCGCCGGGGCGCTGGACGGGCTGGGAAATGCCGCCGGTCTGTGTGGTTTGGCCGCCAAACGCCGCACTCAATACTGTTGCGAGATCGGCGGCCTTTCCGTTCTGCACGAAATAGATGAAGAGCTCGTTGTCGCCGCCGCTGCCACCGGCGCCGCCGGCGCGGTCCAGCCGCTCGACCCAGGTCTGTACCTGCTGGATGTAACGATATTGGCGCGAAACCGCGAGGACCGCATTCAGGCGCTCCAGTGGAACCAGGCGGACGAGACCGCCGGCCACGCCCCGCTTGCCGTCCCCGAGGATGGAATTCAGTTCGTCTGCCATGGTCTGCGCGTCGGCATATTCCAGCGAGAACATGCCGAACGACATGCCGGCCAGCCAGTTGACGTCGAAGATTTCGACCGCTTCCAGAAGCGCCGCCAGTTCAAAACGGGTGCCGCCCAGCATGATCAGGTTGCGCTGCTCGTCGACATAAAGCACGCCGCCTTCCCGGGCCAGCGCGCGCAAGGCGTCGGCCATCTGGGCGGCATTCACGTAATAGAGCGGAACCACCTGGATGCCGTAGGCCTCGCCTTCCGCCGCGCCCTTCATGCCGACGCGCACCGCCGGATTGCCGCGCATGGCGTTCTGAAGGGCCTGCACCCGGTAGACGGCCCCCTCCTTGACGATGGCGAAGCCATGCATCCGCAGGATCGTTTCCAATGTGGATAACAGGGCCGCACGGGGGACCGGGCGGGCGCTCTGGACGGTGACGGCGCCCTGGACTTCCGGGCCGACCGTGTAGTTGACGCCGAGAATGCCGCCCAGGGTGGCCTTCAGGACTTCGCGGACGTCGGCATCGACGAAATTCAGGGTGATGTCGCCGCCCTCGGCGATTGTTGCCAGGGCCACGGACCGGCGCGGACGTCCTACCGACGCGCCATTGCCCTTGAAAATTTCGTAACGCTGTTTCAGGGTGAGATCGGCGGGGCCATCGGTAGCCTCACCCGCTTGACCGGGCTGTTCGGCGGCGGCGGTATCGGCGGGCGGGAAATATTGTCCCGTGTCGGCCTGTTCTTCCTGTTTGGGCGGTACCTCGCCTTCAATACCTTCGGATTCGGCCAACCGGGCACAGCCGGAAAGCAGCAGGACCGCCCCGCACAGAACGGCGGCCGAAAGGACCCGGCCGCGCCGTCTCCCCAGTATTGTTGTCATTCAGTTCCCCTCCAGCGAAAATTTGGGCCGCCTCCAACCCGCCAGCAGCAACCTGTACCTCAAAGAAACCATTTTCTTAATACAATTTAAGGCCTCTAGGTATATATTAATAAACAGTTATTGCGTATAAGGAAATGCCTGATAATTTTTTATTATCGAAGGCTGGCATGGTTCGGAAAGGGCCGTAGCGGAAAGCGGATGGGCGGAAATTACTGGATCGAGTGGATATGGGCGATCGTGGCGGCGCCGTTCATCGGCAGCTTTCTCGGCGTGCTGGTGCAACGCCTGCCTGCGGGTCAGCCGGTTGCATGGGCGCGCTCTGCCTGTCCGCATTGCGGCCGGCAACTGTCGGTCGCCGATCTCGCGCCGCTGGTCAGCTGGATGGTGCAGGGCGGCAAATGCCGACACTGTGCGGCCCCCATAGGATTGTTCTATCCCGGCATCGAGCTGGCTGCCCTGGGGCTGGCAATCTGGGCGGTACTGTCGCTGCCGGAACCCCTGCTGATATGGGCTGGATGCCTGCTGGGCTGGGCGCTGCTGGCGGCGGCGCTGATCGATGCCAGGCATTTGGTGCTTCCCGATATCCTGGTGATCCCGCTGATACCGGCGGGGATATTGCTTCATGCCTGGATTGCGCCGGACCGCTGGGCCGATCATGCAATCGGGGCGGTGGCCGGATTTGCAATTTTTGCGGCAATCGCCATATTCTACCGGCGGCTGCGGGCGCGCGAGGGGCTGGGGCTGGGGGATGCCAAGCTGCTGGCGGCCGCGGGCGCCTGGGTCGGCTGGGCCGGCCTTCCCAGCGTGATTTTTCTGGGCGCCCTGTTCGGGCTTTTGACGGCGCTGGCCTTGCGGCTGGCAGGCCGTTCGGTCGGGCGCGTGACCGAGCTTCCCTTCGGGCCGGGACTTGCCGTGGCATTCTGGCTGGTATGGCTGTATGGTCCCCTGTTGGTCGTATGAGAGACTGGTCAAATGGCTGAATCGACGATGTTTTACAATGACGGAAATGGCGCGGCGGAGCATGACGAGTCGCGTCATTTCATTCGTCGGCTTGCCGAGCGGCTGGTCGCGACCGGAAAGCTTCAACAATCGGGGTTGGACAGGGCCCTGCGCGTCGCCGGCGAGACCGGGGAGCATCTAGCCGGGATTTTGAACAAGCTGGGCCTTGTTTCCGAGAGCGACCTGGCGGCAGCCTATGCGCAGGAACTGGATCTCAAGCTCGCTGGCCCGAAGGACTTCCCTGGCGAACCGCTGTTCGAGGATCGGTTGAGCCACCGCTTCCTGCAGCAGGCGCGCGTGGTGCCGGTCGCCGAGGGGCCGGAGGGGGTCGTGCTGGCCATGGCCGACCCGCTCGACCGTTATGCGATTGACGCCGTGCGCATGGCCACCGGCGCGCCGGTCGAGGTTAGGGTGGCAACGCCGACCGATATCGAGGCTGCGCTAAACCTGCTGTACAGCACCGACGCCGAAGGGGCGGCCGGAACAGTTGCCGGGGAACCGGG
>JBFFGY010000028.1:0-12458 GCA_041557215.1 Alphaproteobacteria bacterium | reverse complement strand
TCGCCCTGCGCGCCATGAGAGTCTGTCCCGAAAATCCAACCTTCAGGCGACAATTGGCGGCCGCCTATTGCCTACTGGGCCGCTTGGATGAGGCCCGTGAGGCGATGGACGATTATCTGGCGCTGGAACCCGGCGCCACGACGAAAACCGTGCATTACATTCCCGCCCGCAATCAGCAGCATCTGGAGCGTTTCACCGACGCGCTGCGGCAGGCCGGGCTGCCCGACTAGGTTGTTTTATGCGGGGCGGGCGCCCATCTGCCCCGCAATATTCGCCACTTGCCCGCCGGTCAGTTCGGCCAGTGAATGGGGGTCGAGCCGGAAGACGGCGAAGGGGGTGCCGGCCGCGGCCCAGATTTCGTCATAGGCCAGCAGATCCTCGTCGATGAAGGTGGTAATCGGTTTGTCATGTCCGGCCGGCGGTACGCCACCGATCACGAAGCCGGTTTCGCGCCGAACGAAATCCGCATCCGCCTTGGCCAATTTCTCGCCCAGCAATTCCGCAACGGCCTTCTCGTCTACGCGGTTGACGCCGCTGGCGATCACCAGCACCGGCCGGCCGCTGTCCCTGCCCCGGAACAGGATGGATTTTGCGATCTGGGCGACCTCGCAGCCGATAGCCGACGCGGCCTCGACCGCGGTCCGGGTCGATTGGTCGAGTTCCCGGACTTCGAAGGAAAATCCTCGCACCTCCAGCGCCGCCTGAACCTTCGCGGCGCTTGAGGACAGGCCGGACATGCTAGCCCGCCAGTTCCCGGCCCCGCCGGGTGGCGGCGGCGACCGCGCGGGTCATCAACGGCTGCAATCCGTCGCCACCCATCAGCACCTCCAGCGCGGCCTGGGTGGTCCCGCCGGGACTGGTGACGTTCTTGCGCAGCTGCGCCGGGTCGTCGTCGCTGCGGATCGCCAGTTGGCCGGCGCCCGCCACCGTTACCAGCGCCAGTCGCTCGGCCAGTTCGCGTGGCAGGCCGGCCTCGACGCCGGCTTCCGCCAGGCATTCGATCAGCAGGAAAACATAGGTCGGGCCGCTGCCCGACACCGCGGTCACGGGGTCGATCAGCGCTTCGTCATCGACGCTCAGCGCCTCGCCGATGGCGGCCAGCAACGCCTTGCACATGGCCATCTGTGCGTCCGAGACATTGCTGTTCGGGCAGGCCACGGTGATGCCCTGGCCGATAGCTGCCGGAGTGTTGGGCATGGCCCGCACGACTGCCGCTTCCTTGCCCAGGATATCCTCGAAAAAGCGGATCGGGGTGCCGGCCGCGATCGACATGAAGACGGTGCCGGCTCCGGCATAGCGGGCGGCGAAGGGCGCGGCCTCCGCCATCTGCTGCGGCTTTACCGCGAAGATCACGACTTCCGGGTCGAGGTCGGCGGGCAGTTGGTCAAGCTCCCTGTGGATGGTTACGCCTTCGCGCCCTTCGAATGCGCCGGCGCCCATCGGGTCCAGAACGGTAACGCCGCCACCGGCGATGCCGCTCTCCAGCCAGCCGGCCAGCATGGCACCACCCATCTTGCCGCATCCGATCAGCAGAAGCGGCCTTTCAAGTCTGGTCATGGATCTATCCTCAGGCTTCGCCTACAGTTTCCAGCAGGGCGGCGGAGATTGCCTCGTCGGCCCGCCGGCCGCCCCACAACACGAACTGGAAGGCCGGATAATAGCGGTCGCATTCGTCCAGCGCGACATCAACCAGTTCCTCCAGCTGTTCCGGCCCGGGCGCGAAGTGCCCACGGGTCAGCACCGTATGGCGGAAGGTGGGATTGGGATCGTCCGACGCGACCTCGAAATGGCCGAGCCAGAGCCGTTCGTTGATCGAGGCCAGCAGGTCGTTGATGTCGCGCCGTTTCTCGCCGGGGACCTTGACGTCCATGCCGCAATGTATATGCAGCGCCTGCATGTCGGCCTGCCAGATGAAATGCAGCCGGTAGGCGCACCAGCGTCGCGACGGCTCGGTCACGAACTCGTCCTCGGCCGCCCGCACATGCGGCCATCCGTGCACGCTCGCCAGTTCCTCAAGAAGATCAAGCGGATTGATCGCACCCCTGCCGGACTGGTCCAGCCTCATTCCCATTCGCGCCCCCTACGAGTTCCTGCCGGGCGGTGACCGGTTGTCACCGAATCCGAACGAGGCGCCGAACAATGTCGCTTAGCCACCCTACAAAATGTGGCCGCGAATCACTTGGGCACCACAACACCTAGAATGCCACAGGGTGATTCCGCAGTGCAACCCCACAATTGCGGCGGGGCGGCAAATATCTGTGGATAATCAGGATTTGGTCTTGCTTGACCGCTTCGCGGAGGTTTTCCCGGCAGTCAATGCCGCTTCCAGCGCGGCAACCCTCTTTTCCAGCGCTTCCTGCTCCTGGCGGGCCTTGGTGGCCATCGCTTTCACCGCATCGAATTCCTCGCGCGGGACCAGGTCCATTTCCGACAGGATGCGCTCGAACTGATGTTTGAGGCGCGCCTCGACCTCGCCGCGTACGCCCGACAGCGCACCGAATGCGCCGCTAGCCACGCGCGCCAGATCGTCGAGCAACCGATTGTCAACCTGCATGGTTCCGCTCCAAGGGTGAATTTTGCTGCCACACCTATACGCCGCGGGCCGTCAGGACGCAATGGCCGGGGCTCCTTGAACGGGCGGGTGCGGCTCCCTATAACATGGGTGCGGGCGCGCCACGCCACGCGACAAACCTGCGTAAGAGAAGGGCAGGCATGGACTACTTCGTTTTCCCCGATTTCGATCCGGTGGCTTTCCAGATCGGTCCGCTGGCCATCCGCTGGTATGCGCTGTCCTATGTGGTGGGGCTGTTGCTCGCCTGGCGATACAGCCTGCGGCTCTCGAAACTGTCGCCGCACAAGGTTGCGGCGGAACAGCTGGACGATTTCCTGACCTGGGCCATTCTTGGCGTGATTCTGGGCGCGCGGCTCGGCTTCATCCTGTTCTACCAGCCCGGCCGCTACCTTTCGAATCCCATGGATATCCTGAAGGTCTGGCAGGGCGGCATGTCGTTCCATGGCGGCCTGGCCGGCGTGACCCTGGGAATGATCATCTTCGCCCGGCGCCATAAGATCCCCCTGCTGTCGCTGACCGATATCATCGGCGCGGCGGCGCCGATCGGCCTACTCCTGGGACGCATCGCGAATTTCATCAATGGCGAGCTTTACGGGCGCGTGACGGATGTGCCCTGGGGTGTCATTTTCCGCCATGCAGGCGACCTGCCGCGCCATCCCAGCCAGCTTTACGAGGCCTTTCTCGAAGGACTGGTATTGTTCTCCCTGCAGGCTCTGTTGATCTTCGGCCCCTGGAAGGTCCTGCGGAGGCCCGGCCTGGCGACCGGCGTCTTCATCGGCGGCTATGCCCTGGCCCGCATGTCGGTGGAAATCTTCCGCCAGCCCGATGAATATATCGGCGACGGCGGGTTCCTGGTGGCGGGTACGACCTGGGGGCAATGGCTGTCGATTCCGATGCTGCTGGGCGGGGCGTATCTGGTCTTTCGCGCCCTGCGCCGGCCGCCCGAAAAGGGGTGACCAAACCGCTCGCAGACCTGCTGCGCCGGCGCATCCGCCTGTCCGGCCCGATAAGTATCGCCGATTTCATGGCCGAGGCGCTGGGCCATCCGGAACATGGCTATTACATCACGCGGGATCCGCTGGGGGCTGCCGGCGACTTCACGACCGCGCCGGAGGTCAGCCAGATGTTCGGCGAGCTTATCGGCCTCTGGTGCGCGGAAATCTGGCGCGCCACCGTCGCGCCGCGGCAAGTCCGGCTGGTGGAGTTGGGGCCGGGCAGGGGAACGTTGATGGCCGATGCCCTGCGCGCGGCCCGGCTGGTGCCCGATTTCCTGGCCGCGGCGTCGGTCCATCTGGTCGAAACCAGCCCCGTGCTGGCCGAGATGCAGCGCCGTAGCCTGGCCGGACATGAGGTGACTTGGCATGGTTCCCTGGATGAGGTTCCCGACGGACCGGTCATCCTGATCGCCAACGAATTTTTCGATGCTCTGCCGATCCGCCAGTTCGAACGGACAAATGACGGCTGGCGCGAGCGCATGGTCGGGCTGGCCGAGGATGGAGAGAAATTTATTCTTGGCCTGGCTCCGGGCGAAACCGGCGGCGAGGTGCTGATCCCGGAAACCGTGCGGCAATCGGCGGTGCAGGGTGAAATAGCGGAAACCTGTCCCGCCGGCCTGTCTATCGCGCGCACGCTCGGCGAGCGCATTGTCCGGCATGGTGGCGCAGCGCTTGTCGTCGATTACGGCCACGCGGCAAGTGCCCCGGGTGACACGCTGCAGGCAGTGAAGGGCCATGAATATTGCGATCCGCTGGCCGATCCCGGGCAGGCGGACCTGACCGCGCATGTCGATTTCGCGGCGCTGGCCCGGATCTTGGTAGAGGCCGGTGCAGTGGCCCATGGCCCGGCCACGCAGCGCGATTTCCTGATGCGGCTGGGGATCGAAACCCGGGCCGCGCAACTGCTCGCCCACGCGACGGAAGCCCAGGCAACCGACATCAAGGCCGCCCTTGCGCGCTTGATCGGCGAAAAGGAAATGGGCTACCTGTTCAAGGCAATGGCGATAACATCGGCCGATGCCGGCGCGCCGCCGGCGTTCGAGGAGCCCAGCAGCATATGACCGAACCCCTTCCCACGCCGATTACCGATAGCGTCTTCGATGGCGTAACGGGTGTCCGCCATGGTTTTTTCACACGCCGGGGCGGGGTCAGCCAGGGGGTCTATGCCTCGCTGAATGTGGGTTACGGCTCCGACGATGCGCGCGAGGCGGTTGCCGAGAACCGCCGGCTTGCCATGGTGGCGTTCGGCCTGTCCGCCGAAGTGCTGAACACGGTCTACCAGATCCACGGCGCGAGCGTGGCGCAGGCAGAGAGTTGCTGGGATCCCACCGCCGCCCCGAAAGCCGACGCGCAGGTCACCGACCGGCCTGGAATAGCCATCGGCATTCTGACCGCGGATTGCGTGCCGGTGCTGTTCTCCGGGCAAAAGGCCGACGGCTCGCCGGTGATCGGCGCGGCCCACGCCGGTTGGCGCGGTGCGCTGGGGGGCGTGCTGGACGAAACCGTGACAGCCATGGAGGGGCTGGGCACCCGGCGTGAAACGATCCGTGCCGCGATCGGCCCCTGCATTGGCCAGGCATCCTACGAGGTCGGTCCGGAATTCCCGGGGCCTTTCCTGGAAAAGGATCCCGGCAACGAGCGTTTCTTCGCCCCCGGCGTCCGCGACGGCCATCCGATTTTTGACATCGCCGGTTATGTCGAAGGAAGGCTATGGGGATTGGAAATTGCCGACGTCGGGCGTGTCGAAGCGGATACCTGCGCCGAGCCGGAGCGGTTCTTCAGCTATCGCCGCAAGACCCTGACGGGCGAACCCGATTACGGTCGTCAATTGTCGGCAATCGTTATCGAGCCTTAGGGGAGGACAGAATGGGGTTGCATATCCATTTCACCGAGGCGGAACTGGCCGACCGCCGCCGCCGCGCCTGCGAGGCGATGCAGCGTGACGGGCTGGACGGGTTGCTGGTCTTCCGCCAGGAGAGCATGTACTGGCTGACCGGCTACGACACCTTCGGCTATGTCTGGTTCCAGTGCCTCTATCTTGGCGCCGATGGCGAGATTTTCCTGCTGACCCGCGCGCCCGATTTGCGGCAGGCGCAGTTCACCTCCGTCATCCCGCATGACCGCATCCATATCTGGGTCGATCGCGAAGGCGCCGATCCCGTCGGCGAACTGAAGGACCTGCTGGACCGGCAGGGATGCCGGGGTAAACGGCTGGGCGTCGAATGGGAATCATACGGGCTGAACGCGCGCAACGGCTTCATGCTGCGCGACGCGATGGAAGGCTTCGCAACGGTGCAGGACGCCTCCTTCCTGGTCAGCCGCCTGCGGCTTGTCAAAAGCCCGGCGGAGCTGGAATACGCCCGCAAGGCCGCCGAACTGGCCGATGCTTCCTGGGATGCGGCGGTGCGGCTGGCGAAGCCCGGCGCCTTCGAGGGGGATATCCTGGCCGCCATGCAGGCCGCCGTGTTCAGTGGCGGTGGCGACGACCCGGCCAACGAAACCATCATCGGCTCCGGCCCCGGCGCCCTGATGTGCCGCTATTTCACCGGCCGAAGGACGCTGGAAGCGCAGGATCAGCTGACTCTGGAATTCGCCGGCGTCTACCGCCATTACCACGCCGCCATGATGCGCACCATCGTGGTTGGCGAGCCCGACCCGCGGCATTTGTCGATGCATGCCGCCGCCAGCGCGGCCCTGCTGGCCTGCGAGGAAGCCCTGCGGCCGGGCAATCCCATTGGCGAGGTGTTCGACGCCCATGCCCGCACCCTGGACGACGCAGGCTTGGGCGAATACCGCCTCAACGCCTGCGGCTACAGCCAGGGCACGACATATGCGCCGAACTGGATGGACTGGCCGATGCTCTATCACGGCAACCCGGTGCTGGCAGAACCAGGCATGGTTTTCTTCATCCACATGATCCTGTTCGATTCCGCCAACAATCTGGCCATGACGCTGGCCCGAACCTCCGTGGTGACCGAGACCGGCAGCGAGCCGCTGTCAAAGGCGTCGCTTGAGCTGGTGGTGAATTAGGGGGTCGCGGAAACCCTGTTGAAGGTGCGCCCAATCGGCGTACAATTTCCTTGAATTGTGGGCTGGATGTACGTACATTGAGAGGTGTTCCCAATAGCTTCGATTATCCCCAGTGAAGTGAAGGAAAATGTCACCATGGCCCCGAACTTGAATTCAGAGCGCAAGAGCGACCGGATGGCTGTGCGGCTTTCGGCTGAGAACAAGGCCGTGCTGGAGCGCGCGGCGGAGGCGTCAGGTCGCTCGTTGAGCGATTTCGTGGTTTCCTCCTCGCTCGAGGTCGCGCGGAAAACGCTAGCCGAAATTGAACGCATGCGCCTGAGCGAGGCCGACCGGGATGCGTTCTTGGGCGCACTCGACAATCCACCGGCGCCGAACGAGGCGCTGCGGGCGGCCGCGGCCATGCACCGGCAGAGTGTCGAATAAGCTGTGGGCGAAGAGCCCCGCTTCACCATTGAACCGCTCGATAGTCGTCACGATTGGGCGGTTTTTTCCTGCGGCAAGCCGGCACTGGACCGGTATCTCAGGCAGCAGGCAAGTCAGGACCGCAGACGCGATATCGCACGTATTTTCGTAGCGTTGGCCGGGGGTGATGGAGAAATAGCGGGATACTACTCGCTCGGCGCACTAAGCATCGATCTTGGTGACCTGCCCCCCGATCACGCTCGCAAGTTGCCACGATATCCCGATGTGCCAGCGGCTATGATCGGCCGGCTTGCGGTCGCCACCACCTGGCAAGGAAGGGGGCTGGGGAAGGTGTTGCTGGTAGATGCGCTCAAGCGCATCGTAACCCTTGGCGGCGAACTGGCGATCCATGCCGTTGTTGTGGAGCCGCTTGACGAAGAAGCCGACACCTTCTACCGCAAATTCGGCTTCCTGCCTTTTCCCGAACGCAAGGACAGGTTGTTCCTGCCGACCGCCACGGCGCGCCAGTTGTTCCGCGAGACCGGCTAAGCCATGTACTCTTGATGACGGTGTTTATCGTCCGTACTATGGTGGCTCGCTAATGAACCGGTCTAAGGACTTCACGGAATCTTCATGCCCTGGCTGATTTTCATGACCGCTCTATTGCTGTTCGGTTTGATGGCGAGCTGCGCCATCATGTAGCGGGGGAATGACCGGATTTTGCCCGTTTGTGCGTTTACAGGGCCGCGCGCAGTTGATATAGAGGGCGCGCCCTGATGGCCGCCGCGGCGGAATCGGGGCTTATGCGTTTGATCGGATGGTGCCGCCCAGGGGCGGAATTGTAGCGGGAAACAATCGGGACCGGACATGAAGATCCTCAGTGGCAACAGCAACCGGCCGCTGTCAGAGGCTATTTCCGCCAAGCTTGGCGTGCCCCTGACGGAGGCGGCGATCCGGCGTTTTTCGGACCAGGAGGTCTTCGTCGAGATCCTCGAAAACGTGCGCGGCGAGGATGTTTTCGTCATCCAGTCGACCTGTTTTCCCGCCAACGATAATCTGATGGAACTGCTGGTGATCATCGATGCGCTGCGCCGCGGGTCTGCGCGCCGGATCACTGCCGTCATTCCTTATTTCGGCTATGCCCGCCAGGACCGCAAGACCGGCCCGCGTTCGCCGATCTCCGCCAAGCTGGTGGCCAATCTGATCACCACGGCCGGCGCCGACCGCGTCTTGACGCTGGAACTGCATGCCGGCCAGATCCAGGGTTTCTTCGACATCCCGACCGATAACCTGTTTTCGTCACCGGTCTTCGTCGCCCATATGGAAACCCACAAGGCGAAGGGCGACCAGTTGACGATCGTGTCGCCCGACGTCGGCGGCGTGGTGCGCGCGCGCGGTATCGCCAAGCGGCTTGGCGCGGAACTGGCGATCATCGACAAGCGCCGCGAGCGTGCCGGCCATTCCGAGGTCATGCATGTCATCGGCGATGTCGAGGGGCACAACTGCATTCTGGTGGACGATATCGTCGATTCCGCCGGCACGCTCTGCAATGCCGCGGTGGCGCTGAAGGAACATGGCGCGAAGTCGGTATCGGCCTATGTCACCCACGGCGTGCTGTCCGGTGGCGCGGTGGCGCGGGTAACGGCCTCGCCGATGGACAAACTTGTCATCACCGACAGCATCCCGGCCACCGAGGCGGTCCGCGTGGCGGAAAATATCAGTCAGATCTCGATCGCGCCGCTGCTGGCCGATGCCATTGACCGGATCGCGAGCGAGAAATCGGTTTCAAGCCTGTTCGACTGATTCGAACAGGCCCGCGCCGCCCGGTTCGGCGGCAGATGGCCGTAGCGGCACCCCTGGAGGCCGTGCGGTATTTTAAGACAGTAAGGAGACTCTTATGAGCGAGCAGACTGTTATCAGCGCGGAAATGCGCGACCGGGCCGGAAAGGGGGCCGCCCGGGCCGTACGTCGTGCCGGCCGGGTGCCTGCGGTGATCTACGGCGACAAGAAAGACCCCGTCATGATTTCGCTGGAGCCGCGGGAACTGCGCAAGCAGCTCCATACCGGCCATTTCTTCTCCACCGTTTATTCGATCGAGATTGCCGGTGGCGAGAAGCTGCGGGTCCTGCCGCGCGACGTGCAGTTCCATCCGGTGCGCGACGAGACGCTGCATGTCGACTTCCTGCGCGTCAACAAGGCGACCCGCACCAACGTCATGGTGCCCTGCGGCTTCGTCAATGAAGAGGATTCGCCCGGCATCAAGCGCGGCGGCCTGCTGAACGTGGTGCGTCACGAGGTCGAGATCATCTGCGGCATCGACGATATCCCCGATCATTTCGACCTGGACCTGACGGGTCTTGATATCGGCGACAGCATTCACGCCAGCGCGCTGAAGCTGCCGGACGGTGTGGAGCTCACCATCACCGACCGCGACTTCACCATCGCCACCATCGCTGCCCCGACCGTCAAGGCCGAGGGCGCCGGCGAGGGCGAAGAAGAGGGTGTCGAAGAGGGCGCCGAAGAGGAAGCCGCCGAGGAAGAAGAGTCCTCGGAGGAATAATCGGGCGGACCGATGCTTCTTATCGCCGGCCTGGGCAATCCTGGCCCGAAATACGAACGCAACCGGCACAATATCGGGTTCATGGCGGTGGACGAGGTCGTCCGCCGCCATTCCTTTGCTGCCTGGCGTTCGCGCTTTCAGTCGATGGCCGCGGAAGGCAATATCGCCGGCGAGAAGGTCCTCATCCTCAAACCCATGACCTTCATGAACGAATCCGGACGCGCCGTCGGCGAGGCGGTTCGTTTCCATAAATTGAAACCGGAACAGGTCATCGTCATCCATGACGAGCTGGACCTCGTGCCGGGCAAAATCCGCGTGAAGCTGGGCGGCGGCCATGCCGGCCATAACGGCTTGCGCAGCATCGACGCCCATATCGGCAGCAATTTCCGGCGGGTGCGCGTCGGCATCGGCCATCCCGGCGACAAGAATCGGGTCCATGGCTATGTGCTCAACGATTTCCCCAAGGCGGAACAGAAGCTGGTGGAGCGCACGGTGGACGCCATCGCGGCGCATATCGATTTGCTGGTGAAGGGCGACGAGAACAGCTTCATGAGCCGCACCGCCCACGACATCTTCCCGCCGCCGCCCAAACCGCCCCGCCCGGAAGGCGACGCCGGAGGCTAGTCGGCCTGCTTATACTCGTCACTGTCCGGTTCCTCGGCTTCCAGGGCCGCGCGGATGGCGTTCTCGGCCTGTCCCGTGAAATCCCCATCGGCCGTGTAACAGAAATGCTCGGTCAGTTCCTGCACGGCGGCCCGGCCTTTTTCTATGCCGTTGAAGAAAGCTTTGCTTCGAAGACCTTGCGCCACGGCGATCTCCGCCGCTAGAGGCATGCAGGAATCGACCAGCAGTCGCTGATTGTGAAGGGCCTTAGTCAAAGCCGGATCCACGCGGCATGCCCGCGCCCACAGTTCGGCAACCGGCATGCCGGCTTCCTCGGTAATAGTGTCAACCAGCGCCGGGTCCAGCTCGGCGAGATCGGGCTGTTCCCCGTGAAAACGGGAAGGCGGATCGGGTGGAGCTTCCGGTGGCGATGGGGCATCGGGATCGATGACGCGGGCCAGCAATTGCGGAATCGTCTCGTCGCTTTCTGTCGCGATGCGCCCGGCCGGGCGCAGAAGCGCCTCGGCAATGGCGAGGATGCTTCGCGCGTTGAGGCGCAGACCACGCAATGTGGAAAGAGCCTTGCCTCGTTCGTCATCCCTGGTCGTGGATTTTTCGTCCGTTGTGCGGACAGGCTTGCGAGCCCGGGCGTTCGCCCATAAAGCCTTGCGCAAACTGGCAGCCAGGATGGTTTCCGGCGATTGCGGCCCGTCTTCCGTAACCGGGTCGGGCGCCTCGGCAATCTCGCCGGCGTTGCGCCGCCCGTCGACCAACTGGTCGTGCCAGCCAACCAGTATTGGACGAACCGGCGGTGCATCACAGAGGTTTTCGAGAAGCTCATCATGGGCAACGGCAATGCGCTGCATCAGACGCCGCTGAACGCCCGGTAACCGGAGTCTTCGGTATTCCCAGCGGTATAGCCGGACCAAGACCTTGCTTTCAATCTGCCGGATTCGTCTCCGGGAAGCAGCGAACCGGCCAGCAATTTCCTCGAGTCTGGCGACTGTATGTGGATCTATGCCGAAATGCCGCCTGAGGATTTCCCTTTCCCGTCCATCTGGATTGGCCAGCACCCGCTCAGCCACTTCCTCTGCCAAATCGGCCGGACCACGATCGAGCAACAGGATTCTGCTCAAAAGCCGCGCCATCCTGGGCCACAGTTTCCGGCTATGCCGACCCGCCATATCAGCCCCGTCCTCGCTTTCGGTATAAATCTAGATGGGGATTGCGGCAGGCGGTTGAAAGCCCGATTCGGGAAATCAATCCCCGGCTGCCGTTACCTCGCCGCGATAGCGCACTTCGCGCTTCGCCAGGTCCAGCGTCATCAGGTCGGCGCCGATGGTCAGCGAGCCGTCGAAATCGGCCTTCACCTCTTTGTAAAGGGCGTCGGTATCGCAGTCCGGCGGCACGAAATGGGTCAGGGCCAGCCATTTCACCCCGGCCTTGGAGGCGACCTTGCCGACGTCCGACGACAGCGTGTGGTAGGAGGCGACCCGGTCGATCGTCTCCTGGCTGCGCACCCCCTCCACAACCTTCATTGCGTGATGGACGAAGACCTCGTGCAGCAGCAGGTCGGCGCCCTGGGCCGCCTCGACCAGCGCGTCGCAGGGGCGCGTGTCGCCGGAGATGACGAGCTTCGCCTCGTCGGTCTCGATGACATAGCCATAGGCGTGGCGGACCGGCTTGTGGTCCACCTCGATGGCGCGCACGCGCATGGCGCCGAATTCCGCGACCTCACCCGGCTTGATCTCGGTGACCTCGGTCTGCAGGGCGACCGCCGAGGGGCGTTTCTCATGCTCGATACGCTGCTCCATTTCGGTCGCCCATAGCGAGACCATTCCGTCGACATAGCGGTAGGTCCCGGATGGTCCGAAAACCCGCTGCGGCCGGCCGCGCCCCTGGTGCCAGGACGAGATCACCAGCTGGAACAGATCGACGATATGATCCGAATGCATATGGGTCAGCAGCACCGCGTCGATCTCGCGCCCCGATATGCCCGCCTGCGCCATCCGCTGCGTCGCGCCGGAGCCGCAATCGATCAGCAGCGTCGTGTCGCCGTGGCGGACGATCTGCGCCGGGCCGTATCGTTCCGCGTGGACGGCCGGGCAGCCGGTGCCGAGAAGTGTGAGTTCCATGAAATATATTCCGCGTCGTCCGTGGTTACAGAAAGGCGTTTATAGACCACCGGGGCGCGGGGACACAAAGATTTCCAATATGCCAGCATCGAGCGACCTCATGCTTCGAGACGGGCCTAATGGCCCTCCTCAGCATGAGGCTTCGATATTTACGCCCTCAT
>JBFFGY010000027.1:0-12459 GCA_041557215.1 Alphaproteobacteria bacterium | reverse complement strand
TTCTTGCACAAAATTTTGATATTATGTACTTATAGTGAACACTGCTGGTATCCTATGCAATGTAGTGAAGTAGTAGAACAGACGACTCTTAATCAGCGGGTCCAAGGTTCGAGTCCTTGTGCGCCCACCAAGTTTCCAAAGGGTCCGGCCAGATATGGCCGGGCCTTTTGCTTTTGCGGACAGGATTCATTGTTGGGATTGCCGACTCAGCAAGCCGGGTCGCGGGCGCAGGCGTCCAGGGCGCCGCGAACGGTGGGGCCGAATGCGCCGTCGATGGGCCCCCTGTAATGCCTGGCCTCTTTCAGATGCTGCTGCCAGCGCAGCACCTCCGATGCCCCGGCCAGGGCCATCGATTTTTCCCAGTCGCCAACGGCGCGCGCGGCCTCGCCGAGCGCCTTATAGGCCATTCCCCGGTTATGATAGGCTTGGGCATAATCAGGACTTAGCGCCAGCGCCCGGTCATAATTCTCGATGGCCGCGGGATAGTTGCCGAGCAAGCTGAGGGTATAGCCCTTGCTTTGATATGCCCTGGCGTAACCCGGGTCCATGAGGATCGCCCTGTCGTAATCCTCGATCGCGTCCCCGTGCCGGCCCAGGCTGCGCTTGGCATCGCCGCGGTTGGTGCAGGCGTCGGCATGTTTCGGGTTCAAACGGATGGCCTGCGAATAATCCTCGATGGCCTTCTCATACTGGCCGAGATTGCTGTAGGCGTAGCCGCGATTGTTGTAGATGTTGGCGAAATCCGGAAGAAGCGTGAGCGCCCGGTCGAAATCCTCGATGGCGCGTTGCGGGTCGCCGAGCCGGCGGTAGGCCGTGCCCCGGTTGTTGTAGGCCGCTCCGAGGCCCTTGCCGGACAGTTTTCCAGATTCGATCAGGGCGTCGCAGCTTCTGAGTTGGAGATGCGAATCCTGGCGCTGTTCGCAGTCCGTCGCCAGGCCGGCATTGGCCGTGCCGGCGGGCAAGGCGAAAAAACAACCCCAAAAAAGCGCGCAGAGTAGCGCTAACGCGGTAAATCGCATAAGGGCGTCCGCCTATAAATTCCTGCAAGTCGGAAGAGCCTAGCCGCTTTGCCTTACCCGCTCAACCGGGGTGGTCGGGGGATTACCCCAGGGCACGGCAAATCGCCTCGAAGGAGCGCAGGCAGGCCTTGTCCAGCGGATCGTCCAGCGGTTCCGGCTGCGCCGAAAATTTCACGATCACCGCGTCGGCAACCGGGTCGATATAGATCCACTGCCCATGGATGCCGATGGCGCAGATGGAACCGCGGCCATCGCCGGTCTGGTACCATTTGCTGCGGTAGCGGCCGTCCGGCAGGAGGTCGTAGAACAGCGGGTCGCCATCCAGCCAGGCCTCGCGGTTGCCATTCGTGCGGAAATCCTCGATCCAGTCGGCCGGGACGATCTGGCGCCCTTTGGCGCGGCCGCCGTCGCGGACCATTGCGCCGAACAGGACCAGGTCGCGGGCGGTGGTGCAGATACCGCCGGCATTGCGCGGCGCACCCAGCCGGTCGAGGGTAATATAGGCGTCGTCGCGCGCGCCCATCGGCCGCCAGATATGGTCCGACAGCAGCTCCGCCATCGGCCGGCCGGCGGCCCGCTCCAGGATCCAGCCCAGGAAATCTGTATTCGGCGAGATATAGGCGGAGTGCGTTCCATGCTCGCCAAGCCCACGCCGCAGGGTCAGCAGGAAGCCGTTCTGGTCTGGCAACTGGCCGCCGGGCGTTGGCGGATTCCAGCCGGTGGATGCGCGGTAGCGCATGTAATCGCTGTCCGGGTCGGGGTCGGGCTCTGTGAAATCGATGGCGACGACCATATCCAGGATATGGCGGATCGTGCAGTCGCCCCAAGCGCTGTCCGCGGCCTCGGGAATGTATCTTGTTGCCGGCGCCTCCGGGTCGACCAGACCCTGGTTGGCGAGGATTCCGGTCAGGCAGGAAGTAATGGATTTGCTGACCGAGAAGACGATATGCGGGAAGGCGGGATCGTACCCCGGATCGTACCATTCGGTGACCATCCGATTGCCCTGCAGCACGACCAGCGCGTCGGTGAAACTGTCCGGCAGGAACCGGTCAAGCGTCGTCTCTTGGCCGTTGAGCCCCTGGAAGGTGATGGCGGAGAGGCCTCGAGGCGTGTCGGAAAAAGATTCCAGTGCCGTGCGGTCCGCCGCGATATTCGCGGTCGGCAGCAGTTCCCGCACATGGTGGAAGCCCCAGCGGCTGAACGGCGCCGTCCGCCAGTTGGCCAGCGTCGCGCCGCCGCGCGATGCAATGGTTTCATCAGCCATCTTCTTGCATCCCTTCTATAGTTTCGGCCGCCCGGCCGCATCGGCGAACCAGGGGCCACAGGCCTTTTCATAGGCCACCGCGGCGCGGAATACATCCTGGTCGCGATAGGTTCTGCCGACGATCTGGATACCGGTGGGCACGCCGTTCTTCGCCTGGCCGGACGGCAGAGTGATCACCGGGCAGCGGCTGAGCGTGTTGAAGGGCGTGGTCATGACCCAGCCCAGCATCGGGTTGACCGCCTTGCCGTTGATCTTCACCTCGTCCTTGGACTGGTCGAAATCGGCCGGCACCGCGGGCAGCGCGGTGGTCGGGCAGATGAAGATGTCGTGCTTCTGCATCATCGGGCTGAAGCTGTTGTACATGTCGCAGGCGACCTGAAGCGACCAGACGAAATCGGTGGCCTTCGATTTGGCTCCCTTCTCCGCGAAGGCGCGGGCATAGGTTGTCATCTCATCCCTGTGGTCCTTCAGCACGCCGGCAATCCAGGCGCCGAATAGATGCTCCAGATAGGTGAGCCCCGCCTTCTGCACCTCCGGGCCCCAGCCGAGGTCGACCTCCTGCACCTCGCAGCCCAGCGCGCGGAAGACGTCCAGCGCGGCCAGCGTGTTCTTGCGAACCTCCGGGTCGACCTCAAAGCTGCCGAGATCCATCGAATAAGCGACCTTCCAGCCCTTGATCGGTTTGTATTTGTCGGGCAACCGTATTTTCGGTCGCAGGGTGGAGATATCGGTCGGATGCGGGCCGCTCATGACGTTCTGCAACAGGATGGCGTCCGAAACCGTGCGGGCCAGCGGCCCCGTATGGCAGTAGAAATCCAGGTTGAAGGGCGGGTCATCCGGATTGCGGCCATAGGGCGGCTTGAAGCCGACCAGCCCGCAGGTCGAGGCGGGGATGCGGATCGAGCCGCCGATGTCGGAGCCGGTGGCGATCGCCGAGGTGCCGGCCGCCAGCGAGGCCGACGACCCGCCGGATGATCCGCCGGGCGTAAATTTCAGGTTCCAGGGATTGCTGGTCACGCCCCATAGCCGCGAGTTCGTATAGCCGGCGCAGCAGAACTCGGGCGTGGCGGTGCGGGCATGAACGATGCCGCCGGCGCGCAAGATGCGCTCGTTGCCGGGCGAGGTGTGGCTAGCAATGTAGTCCTTGTGGATCAGCGAGCCGGAGGAGACCGGTTTTCCCTTGATATAGCTCTCGTCCTTGACGCCGATGGGCAGGCCCTCCAGCGCGCGGACCCGAGCTCCCTTCTTCATGAACTTAGCCTCGGCCTTGCGGGCGAGGTCCATGGCCTCGTCATAATAGGTGTAGGTGAAGGCGTTGATTTTCCCGTGCGTGGCCTCGGCCCGCGCGATCACCGCCTCCATCAGCTCCACGGGCGAAAGCTTGCGCGTGCGGAACAGTTTCGCGGCTTCCGTGGCTGGCAAATAGCAGAGATCGAGATCGGGCATCGAGGTTTCCTCCCCGACTGTTGGGTCAATTCTCCCCGTTCAGTCTGGATGCGATGGCATGGACGGCTTGAAGGAAGTTATGGGCGCGCGGCGGCGACAGGAATTCGGGCCAGCTGGACAGCTTGACCGCCACCAGTTCCGTCTCCGGGTTGATATAGACGAACTGGCCGAAGACGCCGATGGCCATATAAGCAGGCCGGCCGTGGCTTTCGATCCAGAACTTGTTGCGATAGGCGCCGTTGGGCAGGGTATCGGTATATGGTTCGCGGAAGACCGAATGATCGCCACTGCGTGTGTCTTCGATCCATTCGGTTGGAACGATGCGCCGCCCGTTGGCAACGCCGCCGTTCAGATGCAGCAGCCCGAACCTGGCGTAATCCCGCAAGGTGGCGTTGAAGCCGGCGTCCGCCAGCGGATAACCGGTGGAATCCACGGTCATGCAGGCACTTTCCTCGGCCCCCAGCCGCGCCCACAGCTCGCGGCTGAACAGTTCGGCGAGTCCCGTTCCGGTGGCCCGGATCATGCAGTAGGCCAGTACGTCCGTCTCGATCGTCTTGTACTGGAACAGTGCGCCATGTTCGCGCTCGACCGTCTTCAGGGTCATGATCTGGTCCCAGATACATGTCGGCGCGCCGCCCCGCCTGGGTTTCCAGCCGGCCGCCATGTCGGTGACGGCCATGTCCGAATCCAGCGCCTCGTAATCCTCGACATAACGGACTCCGCTGGTCATATCCAGCACGTGGCGCAGCGTCGCATCCTTCCAGGCCGTGCGCTTCAGCTCGGGGACATATTCGATGACCGGGCTGTCGGGATCGAGCAATCCCCGCCCGATCAATATCCCGGCGACCGTGCCGGTGATGGACTTGGCCATGGATTGCGACAGATGGAGGCTGCGGTCCGTCATGCCGTTCAGATAACGCTCGAACACGATCCTGCCTCTGTGCAGGACGATGAAGCCGTCGGTGTAATCCTCCGCCAGCCAGTCCGCGAGGCCGGCGGTCCGGCCGTCCTCCAGGGCGATCGGTAAGTCGTCCAGGCCTCTTATCCCGACCGGCAGTTGCCAGACCGGCATGTCGCCGCGCCATACTTCCGTCGTCGGCAAGATCTTGCTGATGTTCTGGAAGGTCCAGCGGTTCCATGGCGCGCAGTCCCAGTCTGCAAACGGAACGCGCCCGGACGGCGGGACCGGGATGCCCTGCATGATTCCCAATTCACGCGCGGTTGCGGCCGGGTGCATGGACGTATCCTTTGAATTCCGGGTCATGGAGTCCGGACCTGCTCTGCAATGAGTCAAAAAATGGGGGCGCCGGATGTCCGGCCGCCCCCTTCAGGAAACGACTTACTGTTTCAGGCGTTCCCATATCTTGTTGTACAGCTCCACGACACTCTGCTCGCAGGGCGGTACGAATTCGGGTGCCGGTGCATCGGCCGGCATGATGATCTCCGGCGCATCGGTCATTTCCTTGTCCATACCCTTTTCACCGCCTACGATGCCGTTGGCGTAACGGGCGAAATTGGAGATCAGGGCCGCGTTTTCCGGATCCATCACGAAGTTCATGAACAGCTTCGCATTCTCCATGTTCGGTGCCTCCTTCAGGACGGCGACGTTATCCATCCAGCCGGTGAAGCCTTCCTTCGGATAGGCGTATTTCAGGGTCGGGCGCTGCAGCCGGGCCCGCATGGCCGCACCGTTCCAGTTCTGCGACAGGTCGACATCGTTGGAAGTCAGCTTTTCGATGGTCGCATAGTCCATCGTGCGCCAGTTCTCCTTGGCCTTCAACAGCATCGCCGTCAGCTCCTTGAGCTGGTCCTTGTTGCTGTTGCAGCGCGGGTAGCCCAGATAACGCAGACCGGCGTTGATCACGTCGTTCATGTCGTTGAGCATGTTAATCCGGCCTTTCAGTTCGGCCGGCGGGTCGAACATCAGGGTAAGCGTGTTGACATCGCCCTTATAGACATTGGTGTCGACCGTAAAGGCGGTGGTGCCCCACTGCCAGGGCACCGAATAATGGCGGCCCTTGTCCCAATAGACGTCGACCCATTTCGGATCGACATTCTTGAAGTTCGACATGCTGTTGGGCTCGGTCTTGGCCAGCAGTCCTTCCTTGATCATGATCGCGATCATGTAGTCGCCGGGCACCACGATGTCATAACCGGTCGCACCGGATTTGACCTTGGCCAGCATGTCTTCGTTCGAATCGTAGTCGTCTATCGTGACCTTCACGTCATAGGTCGATTCGAATTTCTTGATGAGGTCAGGGCTGGTGTAGTTGCCCCAGTTGTATATATGCAGCTCGCCGCCGGCGACGGCTTGGCCGATCCCCAGTGCCATGACGACCGCCAGGGTGATCGAGAATTTTGTGCCTCTCATGTTTCGGTAGCTCCCTGTTGAGTTTGACGTTCGGGTTATTTCTTCTGGCCCCGCTTTCTTCCCAGCAGGAAGAATAGCGTAACGAACAGAATCGAGAAGGCCAGGAAGATCGTGGATACCGCATTTGTCTCCGGCGTAATGCCGCGCCTGATCTGGCCGAAAATATAAATCGGCAGCGTCGTTTCGCCGGGGCCCGCCACCATCAGGGTGATGATGACGTCATCCAACGAAACCACGAAGGCCAGCATCGCCCCTGCGAAGATTCCCGGCAGCAAGAGCGGCAGAGTCACATAACGGAAGGTTCGCCAGGACGAGGCATAGAGATCGGCCGCCGCCTGTTCCAGCGTCAGATCCATGTCCTCCAGCCTTGCGCGGATCGGCATATAGGCGAAGGGGATGCAGAACACCGTGTGCGCCAGCATCAGGTAGCCTATGCCGGCAACCCCCGTCGCCTGTTTGATCAGGGCGAAAAAGGAAAGCGTGGCCACGGCGGTAACGATTTCCGGCACCATCAGCGGCTGGTTGATGATGGTGTAGGCCCAAGACAGGCCCCTGAAATTCTCCGTCCGGGTCGTCGCCAGCGCCGCCATGGTCGCGAAGATCGTTGAGGCGATCGTTGCGACGACCGCGACTTTCAGCGATACCAGCGCTGCATTCTGGATTCCGTCATTGGCAAAGGCCGACTGGTACCAGCGAAAGCTGAATTCGGTCCATAAGGTCACCGACCGGTTCTGGTTGAACGAAAATATGACCAGCACGGCGATCGGCGCATAGAGGACGAACAGGCAAATCCAGGCGATCTGGTTGAATCCGGGCTGATAGCGCAGATCGAGGCTCTTGCCCCTGCGCCGCCGGAATAAGGTCCCTGCGGGGGTTGCGGCATCAGCCATGAGCCGTCCTCCCGGCCTGGGCGTTGCGGACGTAAATGAGCAGCGCGACCATCACCAGGCTCATCAGGATCAGCGAAGCGGCCGAGCCGAAGGGCCAGTCGCGCGCGTGGGTGAACTGGATTCGGATAAGGTTGCCAATCATCAGCTTCTTTCCGCCGCCCAGCAGTTCCGGCGTGATATAGGCGCCGAGACAGGGAATGAAGACCAGAATACAGCCGGCAACGATGCCCGGCTTGGCAAGCGGAATGATGATGCGTTTCAAAACCTTGAAGCGGTTGGCGTAAAGGTCGTAGGCCGCCTCGACCAGCCGGAAATCCAGCTTCTCCAGACTGGCGTAAAGCGGCAGAACCATGAAGGGCAGGTAACTGTAAACAAGTCCCAGACAGACCGCGAAGTCGGTGTAGAGCATGGTAATCGGCTCATCGATGATGCCGACGCTTTGCAGGCCAATATTAATTACGCCCTGGTCGCGGATGATCAACAGCATCGCGTAGGTGCGGATCAACAGATTGGTCCAGAAAGGCAGGGTGATCAGGAACAGCCACAGATTGCGCTGCTCGCGCGGCTTGGTGGCGATGAAATAGGCGGTGGGGAATCCCACCAGCAGCGCCCCGACGGTCGCAATCAGCGCGAGTCCGACCGATCGGCCGATGATCTGCAGATAGGCCGTGTTGAACTGCATGGTTTCGTCGAAGAGGTCTTCTTCGAACAGGAACTGCACATAGGCATCTGTCGAGAATTCCCACTTCACGCCACCGTAGGCGCCAGGCTCCATGAAGGAATAGGCAAGGATGATGCTGAGTGGGAAGATACCGAACAGGCCGATCGTCAGAAGCGCGGGCGCCAGCAACAGAACCCGCGCCCTCGTCTTGCCGCGAGTCCTTTCGCGGGCGGCAGCCTCGAATTGTAGCTCGGTGTCTGGCTGTTCGATGCGGTCGCCCATGGCCCGACTCCGTCAGTCGCTCAACATCTGCAGCGTGCCTTCGGGGAACTCGATGCCGACAGTTTCCCCCCTGGCCAATGCGTCACTGCGGTCAATCTGGTTCTGAACCTCGACCACCACCGCCGTCCCATCCCCTGTTTCCAGGTGATAATGGGTTCCAGCGCCGAAATAGACAATGTTCGTAACGGTTCCTGTCATTGCCGCCGGGGCATCAACGGCGGTTATTGTCACATGTTCCGGCCGGATCGCGACATTCACCCGCCCCTCGGGAATGTCGCCCGCGGGAAGGCTTGCCCGGCGCGTCTCACCCGACGCGAAGCGGACTTCGGCCTGGTCCGAATCCCGTGAAACCATCTCCCCGGAGAGGATATTAATCTCGCCGATGAAGTCGGCCACGAAGCGTCGCGCCGGATGATCATATATCTCCCGCGGCGATCCGATTTGCAGAATGCGGCCCTGGTTCATTACCGCGATGCGGTCCGACATGGTCAGGGCTTCTTCCTGGTCGTGGGTAACGAAGACGAAGGTGATGCCGGTTTCGTGCTGCAGCCGTTTCAGCTCGATCTGCATTTCCTTGCGCAGCTTCAGATCCAGCGCCGACAGCGGCTCGTCCAGCAGCAGGACCTTCGGATGCGGCGCCAGCGCGCGGGCCAGCGCCACGCGCTGCTGCTGGCCGCCGGAAATCTGGCTGGTCTGGCGGTTTTTCAGTTCCTCCATGCGTACCAGCCGCAGCATTTCGTCGACCGCGGCTTCCACTTCCGCCTTCGGCTTGTCCTGCATCTTCAGCCCGAACCCGATATTCTCGGCCACGGTCATATGCGGAAACAGGGCGTAGCTCTGGAACACGGTGTTGACCGGGCGCCTGAAGGGCGGCAGGGCCGAGATGTCGGCGCCGTCCAGCAGGATGCCGCCGGCGGTCGGATGCTCGAAGCCGGCAATCAGCCGCAGCAATGTGGTCTTGCCGCAGCCCGACGGGCCCAGCAAGGTAAAGAACTCGTTTTCCCGGATTGTGACCGAGACATCATCGAGTGCGACAACCCGGTCTTCGCCGCCGCCGAAGATTTTGGTGACGCCGCGTACATCGACCGCCGCCCGCCTGTCCGTGCCGGCCGATATTGCACCCTGCCCTGACAACTCTGTGGCCTCCACTGCCTGCACCCTATTCTAATTTGTTTCTTCTCAGGATATGCAGAAATGAACCGGCTTGCCAACCGCAATTGCGGTGATTTTCTTCTCTCCGTCGTGGCGGAGATGGCGAGGCCGACTTATGATGAAATGGTGAAAAATCTGGAAATCTGACGCTTCAGATAAGCTTTGACCCCGATCCGGTCAATCTCCGCCCGTTCGGCGTCGGAAGCGTTTCTTGCCAGGTCGAGGGCGCTTATCCGGGTAGCCTCTATTTCTCCCAGACGGTCGATTATGGCGGGGTTGGCCTCCAGCAGCGGCTGCAAATGGTCGCGCGCGATTTCGACGAGCGCCGTATCGGTCACGGCTGAAACCGTGGCGGCGCGCGGCCGGCCGGTCAGCAGCGACATTTCACCGAATACTTCGCCGGGCTGCACCGTTCCGACCTCCGCCTCGCCCTGTGCGGTGGCCTTCGTCGCCCTGACCAGCCCGGTAAGCAGGACGAACAGTGAATCGCCTGGGTCGCGCTCGCGCACGATCGTCGTGCCGGCGGCATATTTCGCGAGATCCAGCCGCTCGGCGAGTTACAGCCGTTCTTCTTCAGTCAAGGTCGCGAACAGCCTCACGCGGCGCAAAAGCTCGGGGACGTTGAGATCCTTTGCAATTTCGCGACGGTGCCGCCATGTCAGATCGATCTCGCTTTTCGGATAGGCTGGCGAATAGCCTGCCTGATCGAGGAAATTGATGACGTTTATCATCACTTGGCGCTCGATGGTGAACATCGCCGGATAATCCGGAACCCAGAAATGGATGCTGAAGACGGTCACGCGCTCATTCAGTTCGTCGATCAGGATGAGAGGGGGCTGGGACTCCACGACTCCCGGCGTCGCCTTGATGGCCGAGAGGATGATGTCGATGGCGCGTTCCGGCGGCACGCTGAAGTCGACGCAGACCTTCTTGGCCGTCCGGAAATACCGGGCCGGTTTGCTCAGATTGACGAATTGCCGTCGCGAAAGCGCGTTATTGGGCCAGATCATCGTGCGGCCCTGAACGGTCACCAGGCGAACCGCGCGCCAGTTCATCTCGACGACGCGGCCGGTTTCCGCTGGCGAGCCATCGTCGAACTGCAGCCAGTCACCGATATTCACCGGCTTCTCGATGGCAAGCGCAATGCCGGCGAAGATATCGGCGATCAGGTCGCGGACGGCAAAGGCAACGACGCCCGTCAACAGGCCCGAGGTGGCGAGCAGCCCGTCGACCGACCGTTCGAATACGATGCCGACGACCCCGATGAGCGCGCCGAGAAACAGGGCGGCACCAAGAATGTCGAAGGTAATTTTAGGGATTCTCTGTTCGCCCCCGACGGTCCTGGAGCGCGCGAAACCATATTCGACGAGACGTTTCAGGAACCATGCTCCGACGAACCATAGTGCCGCGTCCACCACCTTCGCACCATAGGTGATGGGGGTTGCAAGAGCGGTTTCGGCGCCGGCGCCGCCATAGCGCTCCAGAACGAACATCAACAGCAGGAGAACAGCGGCCACCGCCGCGGGCGCGACCATCTGCTTCATAAGACACCCCCGACTTGCCCACCCCTTACCGTTTCACAGTAGCCGTGGTTGCGAAACATTGGAAGTCCGGATGGGACCGCCACCCCGCCCCGGCATTGCAATAGCGCGACCACAGATTCGCGGTTGATCCGGGCACAGTAAGGACCGATACTCCGCAGAGGGGATCAATACGAAGGACCAACGGGGGTACAGGCATGAGCGAACCCGGAACGCCGCCGGTCGTCGGCATCATCGGCGGCAGCGGCATTTACGACATGGATGGGCTCGATAAGGTTGAGTGGCGGCGGGTCGATAGCCCCTTCGGCGCGCCCTCGGATGAGCTGATGTTTGCCGAGTACCGGGGTCAGAAGATGGCGTTCCTGCCGCGCCATTGCCGCGGGCACCGCATCCCCCCGTCCGAGATCAATTTCCGGGCCAATATCGACGCGATGAAGCGCAGCGGCGTGACCGAGATCGTCTCGCTGTCGGCCGTGGGGTCGCTGCGCGAGGAGCTGTCGCCGGGAACATTCGTCATTGTCGACCAGTTCATCGACCGGACCTTCGCGAGGGTGAAATCCTTTTTCCAGACGGGCATGGTCGGCCATGTTTCGATGGCCGATCCGGTCTGCCGCCGGCTCGCCGGGCGGCTGGAAGCTGCCGCCGCGGAAGCCGGGATCAAGGCCGTGATGGGCGGGACCTATCTGGTCATGGAAGGGCCGCAATTCTCGTCGCGCGCGGAATCCGAACTCTATAGGAACTGGGGCTGCGACGTCATCGGCATGACCAACATGCCGGAGGCCAAGCTGGCCCGCGAGGCGGAGATCTGCTACGCGACCGTCGCCATGGTGACGGACTACGATTGCTGGCACCCGCATCATGACGATGTCACCGTCGATGCGGTGATCAAGGTGCTGCTGGACAATGCCGAGAAGGCGCGCTCTCTGGTTCGCCAGGTTGTGCCCATGCTGACCGGCCGGACAGATTCCTGCAGCGCCGGGTGCCACCGCGCGTTGGATGCGGCGCTGATCACCGCGCCGGGTGCGCGCGACCCGGAAGTTCTGGCCAGGCTGGATGCGGTGGCCGGAAGGGTGCTGGATGGCTGACCAGGCGGACAGCGTGGCCATGAAGACGGCCGCCATCGCGGGGGTGGATCATTCCATCGTTGGCGTGGCCGACCTGGAGGCCGCGCGTGCCGCTTACGAGGCCTTGGGCTTCACGACAACGCCGCGGGGCCGCCATATCGGCTGGGCCACCGCCAATTACTGCATCATGTTCGAGCGCGATTACCTGGAACTGCTGGGGATCGTCGAACCCGGCGGCTACAGCGCCGGACTGGACGCGATCCTCGGCGAACAGGGCGAAGGCCTGCTGAAACTGGCCTTTCGCAGCACGGACGCGGCGCGCACGCAGGATTTCTTCGACGGCTACGGGCTGGCGGGTGATGCCGTCAAGGAGTTGGCGCGGGAGTTGGAGGCGCCGGAGGGGACGCTGCTGCCGGAATTCCGGTTGGTCCACCCCAAACCCGCCGCCACGCCGGGACTGGCCAGTTTCGTATGCCAGCATCTGACCCCGGATATCGTGTGGCAACCGCAATGGCTGCGGCACCCCAATACGGCGACCGGTGTGCGTTCCTACGCTATCCTGGCCGACGAGCCGGCGGCGCTGGCCGAGGGCTGGGTGCGGATTTTCGGCGCCGATGCCGTCAGGCGGGATGGTGCCTGGCTCTGTGTCGAGACCGGGACGGCACGGCTCGACTTTCTGCCCTGGGGGGAACTGCCCATAGCCTTCGCGGATGTCGAATTTGCCAGACCCCAGGACGGCAGCATCCTGGGGATGACGGTAACCGTCACC
>JBFFGY010000026.1:0-12519 GCA_041557215.1 Alphaproteobacteria bacterium | reverse complement strand
CACCCTCCCGGCTGATAAACGCGACCGCCGCCTTTCCGTCGGCAAGGGCTGCAACGCTTATAGCACAGCTTGCTGTCCGCCGGGCATCACTACGGTTTTCGGAGCCTCAGCTACTTCCCCCAACGCAGCGCGATCGGGTCGAGCGGGCGGGCCAGGTCGAGCAGTTCGGCGCGCGTCGCCGGGTGCAGGGCTGGCAGCGGGTGACGGACATGGTCGGACTTGATGACCCCGCCCTCCATCATCACCGTCTTGCAGGCGCGCAGGCCGCATTGGCGGTTCTCGAAATTGATCAGCGGCAGGATACGGGCATATTGTGCCGCCGCCTCGTCCGTGCGCCCGGATGCGTGGTGGTCCAGCACCTGCTTGATTAGTTCGGGGATCAACGCGCTGGACATGGTGCCCGTGGCGCCGGCGTTCAGGTCGGCCATCAGGGTGATCGCCTCCTCGCCGTCAAACGGGCCCACGATTGCATCGCCGCCGGCCTCGATCAGCGCCCGCAGCTTGGCCGCGGCCTGCGGCGTCTCGATCTTGAAATAGGCGACCTGTTCGATCTCGCGCGCCATCCGCGCCAGGAAGGCAACGGAGAGCTCCACCCCGGCCAGCGGCGCATCCTGCACCATGATCGGGATGCCGGCGGCCTCGCCGATGCGAGCGAACTGCTCGTAAGTCTGCTGTTCCGTGCCCTTCAGCGTCGCCCCGTGATAGGGCGGCATCAGCATGATCATCGCCGCCCCCAGCTCCGCCGCGCGCCGCGCCCGTTGGGACGCGATCTGCGTCGAATAATGCGAACAGGTGACGATCACCGGCACGCTCCCCCCCACATGCTCCAGGCAGGTCACGGCCAGGGCCTCACGCTCCTCGTCGGTCAGCAGGAACTGCTCGGAGAAATTGGCCAGGATGCAGAGCCCATCGACCCCCTGGTCGATCATGCAGTCCAGCACCCGCCTCTGGCCCTCGATATCCAGTTCGCCGGTCTCGGTAAAAGGTGTCGGGGCGACTGGGAAGACGCCCTTGAATGGTCTGGTCATCAAATTTGTCCTTGCTTCCTAAAATGGCGCCCTAGCGCATTATGAACGGGTTCGGCGTCTCGGTCGCGGTGGAGATCCATACCGTCTTGGTCTGCATATAATCATGGATCGCCTGCTGCCCGTTTTCACGGCCAAGGCCGGAACGCTTGTAGCCGCCGAACGGCGCGACGTAGGAGACCGCGCGGTAGGTATTGACCCAGACGCTGCCGGCCCTGATCCGCTTCGGCATTTCGATGGCGCGGCGGATGCTGGAGGTCCAGACCCCAGCCGCCAGGCCGTAGACCACGTCATTGGCGATCGCCACCGCCTCCTCGTCGTCATCGAAGGGGATTACCGACAGGACGGGTCCGAAAACCTCCTCCTGCGCGATGCGCATACGGTTGTTCACGCCGGTATAGATGGTCGGCTCGACGAACCAGCCCTCGCCGCATTCCGGGCGCTCGGCGCGGGCGCCGCCCATCACGCATTCGGCGCCATCCTCCTTCGCGACATCCAGGTAGGACAGCACCTTCTCGAACTGCGGCCTGGTCGTGACCGGGCCGACCTGGGTGTCCGGCGACATCGGGTTGCCCATGCGGGCGGTCTTGGCGAAGGCGACCAACCGGTCGACGAATTCGTCGTGGATAGAGCGCTGCACCAGCAGGCGCGAGCCGGCAATGCAGGTCTGGCCCGTGGCCGCGAAAATGCCCGAGATCGCACCCTTGACCGCGTTCTCCATGTCGGCGTCGGCGAAGACGATGTTGGGCGATTTGCCGCCGAGCTCCAGGCTGACCTTCTTCAGCTTCGACGCGGCCTTCTCGTAGACACGGGTGCCGCTCAAGCCCCCGCCGGTAAAGGCGATGCGCGCCACGTCTTCATGCAGGACCAGCGGCTCCCCGGCCTCCGGCCCGAAGCCGGTAACGACATTGACCACGCCCTTGGGGAAGCCGGCCTGTTCAATCAGCTTCATGAATTCCAGCGTCGAGGCGGAGGTGAATTCGGACGGCTTGACCACCACCGTGTTGCCGGCCGCCAGCGCCGGCGCAATCTTCCAGCCAAGCAGCAGGATCGGCGAGTTCCAGGGGATGATCATGCCGCAGACGCCGAGCGGCTCATGCAGCGTGTAGGTGAAGGTATCCGGCTTGTCGATCGGCAGCACCGCGCCCTCGATCTTGTCAGCCAGCCCGCCGAAATAATGATACCATTGCGGCACATACTTCAGCTGCATCCCCATCTCGGCGATCAGCTTGCCATTGTCGCGCACCTCGATCTCGGCGATGCGCTCGGCGTTCTCAGCCACCAGGTCACCCAGCCGGCGCAGCAATTGGCCCCGCTGCGTAGGAGTCATCTTCGGCCAGTCGCCGCTCTCGAAGGCGCGCTTGGCCGCAGCCACCGCGCGGTCGACATCCTCGGCATTGCCCCGCGGCACCAGCGACCAGGGCTGGCCGGTATAGGGATTGAAACTCTCGAAATAGTCGCCGGAGGCAGGACCGACCCACTCCCCGTCGATATACATGCTCAGTTTTTCGAGTTCGGCCATTTCATCCTCCCTGGACGATCGATGAAGAGAAACTAGACCCTGCTTGATGCCGCAGCAAGATGCAGCCTCGTCCCGAGAGTGCCGGAAGAGGTTGCGGACGGCCAGATCCGATGCAGCCGGGTGCAATTCATGATGCGGCGCTGGTTCGGGGAATACCCCCTCGAAAAGTTGAACGCCGCACTGGGGTTTTTAGGTTATAAACTCGGATATCGGCGACGGAACCATCCAAGAGACGGGCAATGAGACTGACCGGAGTCAACCATCTGGCCTTCATTACCAATGACCTGACAAAGACCATCCGCTTCTGGCGCGATCTGCTGGGACTGCGGCTGGAGGCCGGCATCGGGCATGAGGGCTATCGCCATTACTTCTTCAAGCTGGGCGACGAGAACCAGATCGCCTTCTTCGAGTACGAGCAGGCCTCCCCGATGGAGTATAAATTCCACGGCGAGCGCACCGACAAGCCGCTCGGCTTCGACCACCTTTCCATGACGGTCGATACGGTCGAGGAACTGTTCGGCTTCAAGGACAAGCTGGAGGCGGCCGGCTTCAAGGTCCATGGCGCGGTCGACCACGGCATCATCTGGTCGATCTATTTCTTCGATCCCAACAACATCCCGCTGGAGATTTCCTGGGAAACCATGAAGGTCACCAACCCGCCGGCGATGGACGAGGTGAAGCCGATGGAGATCGTGGCGGAAGGCGCCGACCCGCAGCCCGGCCACTGGCCCGAGGTGACGAACCCCACCCCGCGTGACCAATTCACGGCCCATGGCGGCAATGCCTACACCATGCGCGAGACCTTCTTGCGCGAAGGCATCGGCGACCTGCGCCCCGAATTCATCGCGCTGATGGAAGAACAGGCCAAGGGCAAGACGGCCGCCGAATAGTCGGGTGCCGACAGCGCAACCTGACCCGCCCTTTCTGGCACCATGGCGCCATGGCGCCCTGACGTCCGTTTATGGTTGCCGGACTCGGTTAACATCCTCATAATGCCATTGATTCGCTTGAATGAATCAGGAGAAGACAGATGGCATTGCGTCGGCATGAGGCATCTTTCGAGATATTGCCGGAGGAGGTTCTGGACGGGTTTGTCGGGCTGGCCTCCAGTCTGGTGGGTGACGCGATGAATCGCGAGCAGGTGATGGCCGCCGCGATCAAGCCGATCGCATCCGGTATGCGGCTGCGTGGCCAGGCCCGCACGGTCAACGCGATGGCAGGCGACAACGGCATCATCCATGCGGCCATCTCCCATGTTCGAGCGGGCGAGGTACTGGTTGTCAACGGCATGGGCGTTGAAGACGTCGCCATCTGGGGCGAGGTCATGACCCGCGCAGCCCAGGAACAGGGTATTGCCGGCATCGTACTGGACGGCGCGGTCAGGGACGTGGCCGACCTGCGCGAAATGGATTTCCCCGTATTCTGCCGCGCTGCGGTCCCGCGGGGACCGCACAAGGGTTTCGGCGGCACGATCGATGCCCCAGTCGCCTGCGCCGGCGTTACCGTATCGCCGGGCGACCTTGTGATCGGCGACTATGATGGCGTTGTCGTCGTGCCCCTGGGCCAGGTCCGCACCGTGCAGGCCGCGGCGAAGGAAGCGCAGGCCAGGGAATGGGAGTGGCTGGAACAGATCGCCAAGGGCAAGACGACTCGGGAACTTCTGGGTCTGCCCGAACCGGAACTGGTGCTTACCGACCTGTAATCCCGGCCCCTTGTGACGGGGTGCGACGATATTACACCCCCGTGCCGCCCCTTACTTATTACCAAACGCTTATTTAAGCTTGAAATCACATGCGAATAGGATCATTACCTGTGCGCAGACCAACGGGTCGTGGAAATGTCAGGCCGACAATGATGCCTCGAGGCGCATTGTCGGGTTTTGTCGTTTCCGGACCGCTTATAAAAATCCAGCGGGTATTGCTTTAAGCGATGCATGTCTATCTGCCCATTGCCGAGATCTCGGTAAATTTCATCTATTTGGTCGGCCTTGGCGCCGGCGTGGGCATGATGTCCGGCATCTTCGGCGTGGGTGGCGGCTTCCTGATGACGCCCCTGCTGATCTTCATGGGCATCCCGGCCCCAGTCGCGGTGGGCACAGAGGCCAACCAGATCGTGGCGTCGTCCGTATCGGGCGCTCTGGCGCATTTCAAGCGCGGCAACGTGGACCTGAAAATGGGCACCATGCTGCTGATCGGCGGCATCATCGGCTCGACCTTCGGGGTCTGGTTGTTCAAGTGGCTAAGCGCGCTGGGCCAGATCGACATGGTCATCCGTCTGGCCTACGTGGTCTTCCTGGGCATCATCGGTTCACTGATGATGATCGAGAGCATAAAGGCGATTCGTCAGACGCGTTCGCCGTCCGGGGGCCGTCGCAAACTGCATGAACACCGCTGGTTCCACGGCCTGCCCTTCAAGATGCGCTTCCGGCGTTCGAAGCTCTATATCAGCGCATTGCTTCCGCTGACGGTCGGGGCCCTGGTCGGCATCCTGGCGGCCATCATGGGCGTGGGCGGCGGCTTCATCATGGTGCCGGCCATGATCTATGTTCTCGGCATGCCGACCTCGGTCGTCATAGGCACCTCGCTGTTCCAGATTGTCTTCGTCACCGCCAACGTTACCTTCCTTCAAGCCTACCAGAACCAGACCGTGGATTTGCTGCTGGGCCTGTTTCTGATCGTCGGCGGCGTTATCGGCGCCCAGGTCGGCACGCGTGTCGGCGCCAAGCTGCCGGGCGAAAAGATGCGCTTCCTGCTGGCCGCCATGGTAGTCGGCGTTTGCGTCAAGATGATGGTCGACCTGGTAGCCACGCCCGAAGATCTTTATTCCATCGCCGTGGCGGGAGGACATTGATGAAACGGCTCCTTCTCGCCGCGATGATCCTGTTCTCGCTGACCCCTGCCCCGGCGGCGTCCGAGGAACTGGTCGCTGACCTTTCAGATCATCTGGTGGAAATCACCATGGGGTTCGAGGGCGCCGAACTGCTGCTTTTTGGGGCCGTAGAGGGCGAAGGCGATGTCGTGGTGCTGGTGCATGGCCCGACGGAAAATCTGACGGTCCGCCGTAAGGACAAGGTGGGCCCGATCTGGATGAACCGCAGCAAGATGGCCTATGAGAACGCCCCCGCATTCTACAGCGTCATGGCCACCAGACCGGCGGGGGATTGGTTGCCCGAGGCAACGCGCAAGCGGCATCAGATCGGCGTGGACCACCTGAATCTGACTACAACCGGGAACGAAGCGGCCGATGCCGACGCCAAGGCTTTCCGCGAGGCACTGATCCGCCGCAAACAGGCGTTGGGCCATTACAGCGACCGGTTCGGCAAGGTGAAGATGCTGAGCCCGCGGCTTTTCCGCACCGACGTAGCCTTTCCCACCAACGTGCCGGTGGGCAACTACACGGTAGAGGTTTTTCTGATCAAGGATGGCGAGGTGGTAAGCGCGCAGACCACGCCGCTCTATATCAAGAAGACCGGCGTGCTGGCCGAAATCTTCTTTTTCGCGCACGACTATGCCGCCATTTACGGCGTTCTAGCCATTATCTTTGCCGTGCTGGCCGGACTCGGCGCAAACGCGATCTTCCGCAAGGTCTAGACGCCCAACCGCCCGTTTCGGCGCCTCCGTGCAAAAAATGCGCGCACATATGACTTCCCGATTTTATTGCGGGTTGAAGCTTGACGCCGCTGCAACTTGGCTGTTCCATAAGCTTTGGAACGGCTGCTTCAATGCCGGACCCGCGCCTTGAACGCCAACCCGGGAGTATGAAATTTGGCAGCCGGCGTCGCCAATTTCATCGAAAGACTGGAAGTCGCAGATGGAATTTCTGCGATTTACGACCTTATCGATTCGGAACTGAAGTCCCGGGGTTTCGATCATTTCGCTTACCTGATTCTGCAACCGCCGGAAGGCCCGCTGGAGCCGCTTTATATCGGCAGCTACCGGGAAGACTGGTCCGAGCATTACCTGACACAGGATTACGTGAACGTCGATCCGGTGATGTCGACGGCCGCCAATACGGTCGCCCCCTTTACCTGGAACGATCTTTACGCGCATCAACCAGGCAAGAGCCGGCAGCGCCAGATGCTGGACGAGGCCGGCGATTTCGGCCTCAGGAACGGGATGACCATCCCCGTCCACGGGCCGGCGCGCGCCTTCGCCACTTTCAATATCGCGGCGAGCGCTGGACCGGCGGAAACCGCGGAATTATGGAACCACCATAAATACGACCTTCACATCATCGCCCTGCATAGTCACGAAGGGATCATCAAGGCGGCCTACGCCGAGGCGAGGAGCGCACCGGTTCACCTGTCGCCCCGCGAGCGGGAGTGCCTTCTCTGGACGTCGCGAGGCAAGACCGCTTGGGAAATATCGGTCATCCTGGGTATTTCACAGGATACGGTGCTGCATTACCTGCGCTGCGCGAATGATAAGCTGGGGGTCAACAACAAGACCCACGCGGTCGTAAAGGCAATCTATACCGGCCTTATCGTGCCCTGACGGGCACGGCAGTCTCCCCCAAACTCGACAACGGACATTACTAAGGCAATCGAGGCAACCCCCCAGAATTGGCGGGATGCCCTTTCCGCTTGCGCGCTCTTCAATCGCTCCAGCGGACCTAAAAGAGGGTTGGAGTGTGATCGACATCGTAACGAGGGCGGATGCGACTGCCCGCGCGGGGGATTTCCGGGAAATGTTCCGTCTCCGGCATCGCGTGTTCAAGGAGAGACTGGGTTGGGATGTGCAGTCGCGCAACGGCATGGAACGCGACGAGTTCGACGACATAAACCCCGCCTACCTGCTGGCGTTCGACCGCGAGGAACGGCTGGTCGGAACCTGGCGGATGCTGCCGACCACCGGCCCCTACATGCTGCGCGACGTCTTCTCCGTCCTGTTGGGCGGCATGAAGGCCCCGCGCCATCCCAACATCTGCGAGGGTAGCCGCTTTGCCGTCGATTGCGACTATCTGGGCAAATCCGGCCTGGCGGCCCCGAGCCACGTGACCGCCGAAATCTTCTGCGCGGTCGTCGAATACTGCATCGCCAACGGATATAGCGAGATCGTAACGGTCTACGACGCCCGCATCGGCTGACTGCTGCCGCGGCTGGGCTGTGCGCCGACATGGCAAAGCGAACAGATCCGTATCGGCAAGACCATCCCCATGGCCGGCCGGTTCGACACCAATCCGGCGGCGCTGCGCCGCATCCGCGAAAAATGCGGCATCGAGGGCTCGGTGGTGCGCCATGCCCCATGGAAACTGGCCGAAGTCGCCGCCTGACATTTCATCAGACATTTCAAACGAAAGGATTTTTTTAGCCATGTATGAAGACGATCAGGACCCTGCCGAAGAAATCGCCTCCCCCCAGGCTCTGGCAAGCGCCCTGCAATATCTGCATGCGGAGGCGAAGCTGGCCGGCTTCGAATTCGTTGCGCATCTGATCGAGGCCGCCGCCACGGCGGTCGAGGAAGACATGAAGAACAGCGGCGAGCAGGCAGATTTGCCGCCGCCACCTCAGCCAACCCCGCCCAGGCTTCGCCTGTTGCAGGGGGGCAAGACCTCCATGGCCGCCATACCGGCCGACGCGAAAGGAAAATGACCATGAGTGCCGCTCTTGAAATCGACCGCCCGACGACCGCCCGCCGCATTGGCCCCAAGGGAGCACCGGTCGTCGGCATCGCCCACGAGCTGCGCAAGGATCCGCTGAACTATTTCGTCGGATTGATGCGCGACTATGGCGAATTCGTGGATTTCAGGATCGGCATGGCGCCCATCATCATGCTGAACGGCCCTGACGCGGTGAAACACATCCTGCAGGACCATTACGAGGATTACCCCAAGAGCCGCTTCTGCCGCCCCTTCAAACCGATCCTGGGGCGCAGCATCTTCACCAGCACGGGCGAGACCTGGCTGTCGCAGCGCCGCACCGCCAGCCCCTGCTTCGGCGGCGCCCGCTTTCAGTTCATGGCCGAGCGCATCGTCGGCGCGACGCGCAAGATGCTGGACCGCTGGGACCAATTCGACCGCGGCGGCGAGCCGGTGGAGATCGTCCACGAAATGATGCGCCTGACGCTGGACGGCGTGACCCAGGCCCTGCTCGACATGGATTTCATCGAGAATTACGAGGAGGTCCACGACGCCCTGACGGTGATTCTGCGCGAGACCGAGAAACGCGTCTGGTCGGTGGCGCCGCCGCCGGACTGGCTGGCCCTGATGACGCGGCCGCGCTATCGCCGCGCGGTGGAGACGATCGACCGGGTGGTGCGCGGAATCATCGACGAGCGCCGCCGCAACCCGCGCGATTCCGGCGGGCTGCTGACCACCCTGATCGATGCGCATGACGCCGAAGGCTCCGGCGACGAGGGGCCGCTGAAGGACCAGGTGGTCGCGATGATCGCCACCGGCCATGAAAGCACCGCCTGCGCCCTGGCCTGGACCTTCTACATGATCACCCAGCACGCGGATGTGCGCGAGCGCGTCTATGCCGAGGTGGACGAGGTGGCAAAACGGCCGCGCTATTCCTACTTTCCCTTCGGCGGCGGCCCGCGCGTCTGCCTGGGCAACCGTTTCGCCATGATGGAGGCCAAGATCATGATGGCCATGGTGATCCAGCGCTACCGCCTGTCGGTCCTGCCCGGCCAGGAAATCATAGCCGAGCCCATGATCACCCTGCGCCCCCGCAACGGCATCCAAATGGGCCTGGAAAGGCGGAGCGCCCCCTAGCACTCCGATCGTCTGCCGCTTCCATGGATCATGGCAGGGTTCATCTGAGATATTATCGGCTCGGGCTGAACGGTTCCCTCGGCGTATAATGCCCCCCGCCACTCCGCCGTCCGCAAACAGCATGCTGGACGGCGGGTGCAAGTTTCTTTACATTCACAGTTTCATATATTAGCAGTTTCTTTAATATTCCCGGACCGCCGCGATGGCGGAAAGGATGCCGGGTTTCGGAAACGGGGGTTACTATATGGGGGCGGAGCGCAAGGGGCTCTTGCAGCAGGAGCAGGCGGATACCTCGCCGGTCGTGGCCGACGAGGTCAAACACACGACCTGCTATATGTGCGCCTGCCGCTGCGGCATCCGCGTCCATCTGAAGGACGGCAAGGTCCGCTATATCGAAGGGAACCCTGAGCATCCGGTGAATAAGGGCGTACTCTGCGCCAAGGGCTCGGCCGGCATCATGCAGCATTATTCGCCGGCGCGCCTTCGCAGGCCGCTGCTGCGCACCGGCGAACGCGGCAAGGGCGAGTTCAAGGAGATCGAGTGGGACGAGGCCCTGTCCATCGCCACGGACTGGCTGGGCAATATCCGCAAGACCGACCCAAAAAAACTCGCCTTCTTCACCGGGCGCGACCAGAGCCAGTCGCTGACCGGCTGGTGGGCCAGCCAGTTCGGCACCCCCAATTACGCCGCCCATGGCGGCTTCTGCTCGGTCAACATGGCGGCGGCCGGCCTGTACAGTATCGGCGGCGCCTTTTGGGAATTCGGTGAGGTCGATTGGGAAAATACCCGCTATTTCCTGATGTTCGGCGTCGCCGAGGACCACGATTCCAACCCGATCAAGGCCGGTATCGGCAAGATGAAGACGCTGGGCAAGGCCAAATTCGTCTCGGTCAATCCGGTGCGCGGCGGCTATTCCGCGGTGGCGGACGAATGGATCGGCATCCGCCCCGGCACGGACGGGCTGTTCGTTTTCGCGCTGATCCATGAATTGCTGAAGGCCGACAAGGTCGATTGGGATTTCCTGGTGCGCTATTCGAACACCGGCTGGCTGGTGGTCCAGGATCCGGGCGCGGCCGACGACGGCTTGTTCGCGCGCGACAAGGAGGGCAATCCGCTCTGCTTCGACGGCAAGACGAAGAAGCTGGCCAACGCCCTGTCGCCGGAGGTCACGCCCTCGCTGGTCGGCAAGCACAGGCTGGCCGACGGCCGCGCCGCCGTTCCCGCCTTCGAATTGATGGCGCGGCGCTATATGAGCAATCGCTATGCGCCCGAGAACGTGGCCAAAAGCATCGGTATTCCCGCCGACACGATCCGCCGCATCGCCGCCGAACTGGCCGACGCCGCCTTCGAGCAGACCATTGAGCTGGACATCAAATGGATGGATTGGGCCGGGCGCATGCATGACAAGATGATCGGCAGGCCGGTCTCGATGCATGCGATGCGGGGCATTTCGGCCCATTCCAACGGCTTCCATACCTGCCGCGCGATCCATCTGCTGCAGATGATCCTGGGTTCGGTCGATACCCCCGGCGGTTTCCGCTACAAGCCGCCCTTCCCCAAGCCGATCCCGCCAATGCCGCAGCCGACCGCCGGCACCGGCAAGCCGAACACGCCGCTGGGCGGCCCGCCGCTGGGCTTCCCGCTGGGGCCGGAAGACCTGCTGATCGACGAGAACGGCAAGCCGAAGCGCATCGACAAGGGTTTCAGCTGGGAACATCCGCTATCGGTGCACGGGTTGATGCATATGGTCATCCATAATGCCTGGGCGCAGGATCCCTACCCCATCGATACGCTGTTCCTCTACATGGCGAACATGAGCTGGAACTCGACGATGAACGTGCCGGGGACCATCCATGCGCTGACCGACAAGGATCCGAAGACCGGCGAATACAAAATCCCGCATATCATCTATTCCGACGCCTATTCGTCGGAGATGGTGGCCTATGCCGATCTGGTGCTGCCGGACACCACCTATCTGGAGCGTTGGGACTGCATCTCGCTGCTGGACAGGCCGATCTGCACGGCGGAAGGCCCCGCCGACGCGATCCGCCAGCCGGTGGTCAAGCCCGACCGCGACGTGCGCTCCTTCCAGGAAGTATTGCTGGATCTCGGCGCGCGGCTGCATCTGCCAGGCATGGTCGACAAGCATGGCAAGCCGCTCTATCCCGGCGGCTATTCCGATTACATCGTCAATCACGAGCGTGGCCCCGGCATCGGCCCGCTGGCCGGCTGGCGCGGCGAGGACGGCCATGAACAAGGCCGCGGCGCGGTGAACAGCGAGCAGCTTGACCGCTACATCGAGAACGGCTGCTTCTGGCATGATCCGCTGCCGGACGATGCGCTGTATTACAAGCACGGCAATATGGGTTACCTGAACTATGCCCAGGACATGGGCTGGATCCCGAACAACCGCCAGATCGTGTTGCAGATCTATAGCGAGCCGTTGCAGAAATTCCGGCTTGCCGCACGCGGCCATGGCGATATCCAGCCGCCGGAGAGCGAGCGCGAGCGCATCGAGACCTTCTTCGACCCGCTGCCGCTGTGGCACCGGCCGTTCGAGGAGGACGCCGTCAGCGAGACCGAATTCCCGATGCATGCGCTGACCCAGCGCCCGATGCAGATGTATCACAGCTGGGGTTCGCAGAATGCCTGGCTGCGCCAGATCACCGCGCGCAACCGGCTCTATATGGCGCGCGAGATGGGCGCGAAGCTGGGGGTCGTCGACGAGGACTGGATCTGGGTGATCAGCTATCACGGGCGCGTCAAGGCGCAGGTGCGTCTGATGGACGGAGTGAACCCGGATACAGTCTGGACCTGGAACGCCATCGGCAAGCGCAAGGGCGCCTGGGCGCTGGACAGCGACGCGCCGGAAGCGAAGAAGGGCTTCCTGCTGAACCACATCATTTCCGAGCTGCTGCCGCCGCGCAAGGACGGCTATCGCTATTCCAACTCCGACCCGATTACCGGCCAGGCCGCCTGGTTCGATTTGCGGGTGCGGATAGAGAAATGCGCCGCGCACGAGGCCGGGGAGACCGAGCCAATGTTCGAATCCCTGTCGCGCCCGCCCGGTATCGGCGACGGCCGGCCTGCGGTGCTGCGCTACGGCCAGAACTTCAAGCCGGAACATAGCGGCCATACCGGCGGCGCCCACCGCGAGTTCATCGGCAACCGCCAGGAAGTGTCGGAAACCGTGCCCGGCGTGCGCGGCGGCTGGGGCAACCGGATCAAGGCGCATCCCAAGACGGAGGGTGACTCTTG
>JBFFGY010000025.1:0-12571 GCA_041557215.1 Alphaproteobacteria bacterium | reverse complement strand
GGCCATGAAATCCTGTCTCCCAGCAGTCGGTTACGGCACAGAATAGCACCACTGTCGCATAGTATGAACGACACTTGCCCGGTTTTAGGAAAAAATTCGGAGGGCGGGCCCTTACCCTCCGAGTTTACAGGGAGCACCTAACGCTATTGCGGCGGCTTTGCGTACAAGGGACCGCCGCGCCCCTCCTTTTTCGATGTATTACGAACAACCGCTTGTAGACCCGCAGGTGACGCATTTCATACAGGTGCCATTTCGGACCAGCGTGAAGTTTCCGCATTCGCCGCAGGCATCGCCTTCATATCCCTTGGCCCGCGCTTCACGCATCTGGCTTACACGTTCGTCGACCCGGGTTTCTACCGCCACCGCGGCCATTTCCGTGGCGGCGGTTATGGTCGCCGCTACCGTTGCAGTACCGCCAACGGCGGCCTTGGCGACAGTCTCCTTCGCACCACCCTGGAAAACCAGCAACCGCGAGGAGCGCATGAAGCCGCTACTTGCCACCTTCTGGATCGCGGCGATGGTCTGGTCCTCATTCTCCGGCAGGTCGCCTTCATCGGCGCCATTGCCCAGCGCATCGGGCAGCATATCTGCCGGTTCGGCATGGGCCAGGTCGTTACGGGCGAGGTACGAGATCGCCAGTTCACGGAAAATATAGTCCAGCACGGAGGTCGCCATCTTGATCGTGTCGTTGCCGTCCACGAGACCGGAGGGTTCGAAGCGCGTGAAGGTGAAAGCCTCGACGAATTCGTCCAGCGGTACGCCGTATTGCAGGCCGATCGATATGGCGATGGCGAAATTGTTCATCAGCGAGCGGAAGGCGGCGCCTTCCTTGTGCATGTCGATGAAGATCTCACCCAGCGCGCCGTCCTCGTATTCGCCGGTGCGCAGATAGACCTTGTGGCCGCCGACAGTCGCCTTCTGAGTATATCCCTTGCGCCGGCCCGGCAGGCGCCGGCGGTCGGCACGCCGTTCGACGATGCGCTCGACGATGCGTTCGGCCACCATCGGGGCCGCAGCAACCGGGGCATCGGCAATCTGCTCAATTATTTCGGCGGCTTCCAGATCGTCCTCCGACAGCAGGCTGGAAGACAGCGGCTGGCTGAGCTTCGAACCATCGCGATAGAGCGCGTTGGCCTTGATGCCCAGGCTCCAGGACAGCATGTAGGCGTCCTTGCAGGCATCGACGGTGGCGTTATGCGGCATGTTTATGGTCTTGGAGATCGCGCCCGAAATGAACGACTGGGCCGCCGCCATGATCTTTATATGGGCATCCACCGACAGGCTGCGTTTGCCAATGCGGCCGCAGGGATTGGCGCAGTCGAAGACGGGAAGATGCTCGGCTTTAAGATGCGGTGCGCCTTCCAGGGTCATGGTGCCACAGCAATAGGCGTTGGCCGCTTCGATATCGGCCTTGCCGAAGCCCAGTTCGGTCAGCATGTCGAATCCGACATCTTCCAGTTGGTCGTCGCTGAAGCCCAGGATGTCGCGGCAGAATTCCTCACCCAGGGTCCATTTGTTGAAGGCAAAGCGGATGTCGAAGGCATTGGCCAGCGATTCCTGCAATACCGTGAACTGGGCGTTGGTGAAGCCCTTTTCCGTGAGGAGGGCGTGATTGATCCCCGGCGCATCGCGCAACGTGCCATGCCCGACCGCGTAGGCGACGATCTCGGCGATTTCGGATTCCTCATAACCCAGAGTCCTAAGCGCCAGCGGTACTGTCCGGTTGATGATCCGGAAATAGCCGCCGCCCGCAAGTTTCTTGAACTTTACGAGTGCGAAGTCCGGTTCAATGCCCGTGGTATCGCAATCCATGACCAGCCCGATCGTGCCGGTCGGCGCGATCACCGTGGACTGGGCGTTGCGATAGCCATGGTCCTCGCCCATCTTCAACGCCCTGTCCCAGGCTGCGGTGGCTGCCTTCGGCAGGCCCGGCTGCGGGCAATTGGCATGGTCCAGCGGCACCGGTGGCACCGACAATCCTTCATAGTCCTTGGTTTCGCCGTGCGCCGCGCGGCGATGATTGCGAATGACCCGCAACATATGGTCGGCGTTATCGCCATAGCCGGGGAAGGCGCCAAGTTCCTCGGCCATTTCGGCTGAGGTGGCGTAGGCAACACCGGTCATCAGGGCGGTAATCGCGCCGCAAAGGGCTCGGCCTTCCTCGCTGTCGTAGGCGAGGCCGCTGGCCATTAGCAGGGCGCCGATATTGGCGTAGCCAAGGCCGAGCGTGCGGTAACGATAGCTCAGTTCCGCAATTTCGCGAGAAGGGAATTGCGCCATCAGGACGGCGATTTCCAGCGTGATCGTCCACAGCCGGACGGCATGTTCGAAACTATCAGTGCTGAAGACTCCATCCTCGCCACGGAATGTCATCAGGTTCAGAGACGCCAGATTGCAGGCCGTGTCGTCCAGAAACATGTATTCGGAGCAAGGATTCGAGGCATTGATCCGTCCCGACTCGGGGCAGGTATGCCATTCGTTGATGGTGGTGTCGAACTGGATACCGGGATCGGCGCAGGCCCAGGCCGCATAGGCGATGTCGTCCCACAAATCACGGGCCTTCATGGTCTTGGCCACGGAACGGTCGGTGCGGTTGATCAGACTCCAGTCGCCGTCGCTCTGCACGGCATTGATGAACTCATTGTTCACCCGCACGGAGTTGTTGGAGTTCTGGCCGGAAACGGTGAGATATGCTTCCGAGTCCCAGTCCGTGTCGTAGGTCGGAAAATCAATTCCGGTATAGCCCTGCCGGGCATATTCTATGACTTTCTGGATATAGGACTCGGGTACCGATCCCTTGCGGGCGCGGATCACCGCCTTCTTCAGCGCCTTGGTCTCACGCGGGTCGAAGCGTTTGTCGTCGTCGTCGAGGGCTGTGGCGTCGGCATCGTGGCACGCCGTCATGATCTCGTTCAGATGTTCGCCGCAGAGCTTGGAGCCCGCAACGAGGGCCGCAACCTTCTGTTCCTCGGTGACTTTCCAGTTGATAAAATCAGCAATGTCCGGATGGTCGATATCGACCGTGACCATTTTCGCGGCGCGCCGCGTGGTTCCGCCGGATTTGATGGCGCCGGCTGCGCGGTCGCCGATTTTCAGGAAGCTCATCAGGCCGGAAGACCGGCCGCCGCCGGACAGGCGCTCGCCCTCGCCGCGGATGCTGGAGAAATTGCTGCCAGTGCCCGATCCGTATTTGAACAGGCGGGCCTCGCGAACCCACAGATCCATGATGCCGCCTTCATTGACGAGGTCGTCGGCGCAGGACTGGATAAAGCAGGCATGCGGCTGCGGCCGTTCGTAGGCCGAGGTCGACCGGGTCAGTTCGCCGGTCTCGTGATCGACATAATGATGGCCCTGGCCCGGTCCATCGATGCCATAGGCCCAATGCAGGCCGGTGTTGAACCACTGCGGAGAGTTCGGCGCGCCCATCTGCGTCGCCAGCATGTAGCGCATCTCGTCGTAATAGGCCTTGGCGTCGGCCTCCGAATCGAAATAGCCGCCCTTCCAGCCCCAGTAGGCCCAGGTGCCGGCCAACCGGTCGAACACCTGGCGTGAGTCGGTTTCTCCCGTGGCGCGCTCTTCTTCCGGCATTTCGTTCAGCGCCTTGTCGTCGGGTTGACTGCGCCACAGCCATTTCGGCACGGCCTTTTCGGCGACCGGCTTCAGCGCGGCGGGAACGCCGGCCTTGCGGAAATATTTTTGCGCCAGCACGTCGGCCGCGACCTGGCTCCATTTGGCAGGTACCTGAACGTCATCCAGACGGAATACCAGAGATCCGTCGGGATTGCGGATCTCGCTGACGGTATTGCGAAACTTGATGTTGGAGTAGGGCGATTGCCCCTCGACGGTGAATCGGCGTTCGATACGCATGCCGCTTAACTCTCCCTAGCAAAGCCTGCCGGCGGCGGAAATCTGCCGGCCCTTGAAAACATTCAACTCGGCGGAAAATTGCCCGTTTCGGGCTGTGAGCCCCCGCTGAATCCGCTGCAAACCCAACATTTGGGAATATTTTTAGAGACTAATACAAAATGTAGCGGCTCTCAATATATATTGTGGATGAATGTCGAATTTTTGCGAAATATTGTAATTCTGGACTGAATCCAGGAAGATGAAGAAAATTCCTGCAGTCTTTCTCAAGAGTTTCGCTTTGTCCGCTGCGACAGTGGCGACACTGGACAGCGAAGGTGGCGTAGTGGCATAGTCCCGGCGAAATTCAGGTCCCATTCCGATTACGGAGTCTTCCACTCATGGCCAATCTATGGACACATATTTTAACCAGCGCACGCGGTAAATTCGTCGCCGCGGACAGCTTCGGTAACAATTACTACATAGAGCGCTGGGCGCGTCGCGGTCTGCGCCGCCGCCGCTGGGTGGTCTATAATGGCGAGGTGGAAGCCAGCAGGGTTCCGCCGGAATGGCATGGCTGGCTGAATTACACGATCGACGAGCCGCCCGTCGAAGGCGGCGTGCCGCACCGGGATTGGCAGAAACCGCATCAGGCGAATCCGACCGGCACTGATCATGCCTATCGCCCGCCCGGCCATCTCCTGGCTGGCGGCCGGCGCGACCCGGCGACCGGCGATTACGAGCCATGGGCGCCGAACTGAGCGCAGAAAAGCCAGTCCGGCTGCGCCGCCGGCGCATGGCCGAGGAAACCCGGCATATACTTGTCGGCGCCGCCGTGCTGGTGGCGCTGGCCGTATTGTTCGGTTTTTCCGCCGGCAGCGACGGCGGGCAACTGGGCAGCTATCGGGTGGTTGCCCATTTCACGACCGCGGAAGGCGTTTTCCTGGATTCGCCCGTCCGGCTGGCTGGCGTTCAAATCGGCCGGGTTTCCGAAATGGATTACGATTCCGGTCGCCAACAGGCGATCGTCACCATGGAAATCGCCCCCGGAATCGCACTGCCGCTGGACAGCATCGCCATCATTACCAGCGAGGGAATGATCGGCGGCCGCTTCATACGGATGGAACCAGGCGGCGAGCTTGATATGCTGCGCGACGGCGACCGGCTGGACTATACCCAGGGCTCGATCATGTTCGAGGATCTGCTTGAAAAGATCATTCTGACGGTCGAACAGAACCGATTGGCCCGCCGCGAGGCGGAAAAGGCCGGCGAGGACGGCAAGAATGGCGCAGAGGGTGCAGGGCAATGAAGCGTAATGTCATCGAAACGGTGCTGGGGGCGGTCGTGCTGCTGGTGGCCGGCGTATTCCTGGTCTTTGCCTATAACAGCGCCGATCTGCGGCCGGTGGTGGGTTACAAGATCGCTGCACGCTTCAACGCCATCGACGGCCTGACTGTCGGCAGCGACGTGCGGGTCGGCGGGGTCAAAATCGGCAGCGTGGTGGAGCAACGGATCGATCTGGAGAGCTACCAGGCGGTGGTGGTGATGAGCATTCGCCCCGATATTGGCCTGCCTGAGGACAGTGTCGCGTCCGTATCGTCGGAGGGGCTGCTGGGCGGGAAATATGTCCGCATCGATCCGGGCGGCAGCGACGGTCGGTTGGGCGATGGCTCGGAGATGGCGGAGACTAGGGACATCGTGTCGCTCGAGGAAATGCTGGGCAAGGTGATCTTCCTGGTGACCGACGAGTTGGAGAACGGCCAGTAGCGTCTGGCAAAAACTGCCGTAAACCCGCCATATTCACCCTTTATTCACGCCTTCGCGGTTATTTGATGGACTCGGAATTTCTGAGGAATACAGGCTTGTTCAAGAAAAACATCTTCGCGGTTGCTGTTGCAGCCTTGTCCATTTTTCAGGCAGGCGGCGCACTTGCCGAGCCGGGCCGGACAGTGGAACTGCAAGGGCTGGACAAGGTGACGGCGCGGACCGTGACCTTCCAGGTAAGCGTCGGCGAGACGGTGAAGTTCGGTACGCTGGTCATTACGGTGCAGGCCTGCGATCGCACGCCGCCGACCGAGCCACCGGAATCGACGGTATTCCTCGATATTTACGAGGAGCGTGAGGACGAGCCGACAACCGATCTGTTCCATGGCTGGATGTTCGCGTCTTCGCCGGCGCTCAATGCGCTGGAGCATCCGGTATACGATGTCTGGGCGCTGGAATGCATGCTCGGGGGCAAGACGATCATTAACGCTCCGAACTTCCCGGTGCCGCGGCCTCGCCCGGATCGATCCTGACAGCTCTGGCCGTCTTCCCCCGCAAGGGATGAAAGGAGGGTGCCCGACATGCCGATGAGCCGAGTATCTGTCCCCCTGTTCACTGCGGCCTTGATCGCCACGGCGTCCGTCCCCGCATATGCGGGCGATGGCGAACTTCGCCGTGTCGACGGCCAGCTGCGCTGCCTGGACGAAAGCGGTGGGACGGTGCATCCACCGGGGCTGGATTGCCTGCGGATTGGCCCGGTTCGAATCGGCGAAACGTCGCGCACGGTGGCGATGAAGTTCGGCAAGGCGCGCCAGAGCGTGAATCGCGGGCCGGTGACGGAACGGCTTTACCCGATCGATGTCGGCGTGCCGCAGGGGCAGCGCGTTCCGTACTGGGTCATCGGTTTCGAAGATCAGCGTGTGGTCTCGATCCAGATTACCGGCGATATTCCCGTCCACGAATACGAGTTTTCCTCGATTCATGTCGGTGCTTCCGAGATCAAACTGCAGCAGCGCTTCGGCGAGGCCGGGTTCAGCCAGCCCGCGCCGCGAATCAACGGTACGCTGCTCGGCTACCCGCCCTATCCGGTAACATTCGAGATTAAGAACGGCCGCGTCTATTCGATGCGCGTGTCCGAGGCCATCGGCAAGTAATCAGGCATCGGGGCGCGGCGGCGGGGTGGGCTGCTCGTCGTCGCCTTCGTCCGTACCTTCATCCTCTGGCAGAGCCTCGTCCTCGGGCGGTGCGGCTTCGTCTTCCGGCAGTGCATCCTCGGCGCCCGGCGGCGGTGCGGGCGGCTCGCTGTCGTAGCGCTCTTCCTCGTAGTCCGAAGCCTCTTCCTCCGGGCCCGACGAAGATTCGCCATAGCTGTAGCCGCCTTCCTCTGTGATGTCGCGCATCGGCGCGAAGGGGAAGGGCGCGTAATCGGTGCTCCAGGTCACATAGAGGATGATCAGTTCCACATAGCGCGCCAGCCAGGGGCCGGCCGGCCTGACCAGTTCGCTGGGCCGGTTGCGGACTAGGCAGAAGCAGAACTGATAGATGACCGTCACGATCAGCGCGAAGCGTGCGACCGCCAGAAACAGCAGCAATACCAGTATCTTCAGTCCGCGGAACCAGGTGTCACGGTTCCGGATGCCCTGGTTCAGGTCTTCAACCCAGTCGCGTCTGTCGAATTCGTCGCTCATTGACTTCCCCATCCGTCTTGGTGGGCAGCATCATAGCGGACCCGGCGGGTCCTGCGCAGCGATTTTCGCGATGAATTCTGTTACGCGACGATTTGCCAGGCGATGCCGGCGGCCAGCGACCCGCCCAGTCCCATCAGCAGGTACCAGGCGAAGACCTGTTTGCGGGCGATGGCGAAGACCGCCATGGAGGCCGGCAGGCTGGTGACCGCGCCGGCGACCATGAAGGCCATCGCCGCGCCCTGGGCCATGCCCATATCCAGCAAGGCCTCGACGGTCGGGATCGCCGCGAAGCCGTTCAGGTATGCCGGCACGCCGACCAGCACGGCGGTGGGGATCGCCCACCAGGCCTCGCCGCCCAACCATGTCGCCACCGTCTCGCCAAGGATCCAGGCGATCATCAGGCTTTCGATCAGGAAGGCCAAAGTCATCCATTTGGTCAAGAAGAATCCGACGGCGCGGGCTTCGCTGCCGAATAGGGTCCGCCGTTCCGGCTCGCGCCAGAAGGTCCAGACGATCGGGTCGGTCAGCGCCGGTCCGCTCTTCTTCGAACAGCAGGAACCGCAGCCGCCTGCCTTGGCCAGCAGGGGGGACGCGAAGGATTCAAAACCTGCCAGGCTTTTCGTGGCGAAACCCGCGACCAGCCCCATGCCGATGGCTGCCAGGGTTTTGGCGACGGCGAAGGGTGTGCCAAGCACGGCGGCCGTCAGGATGAACATCTCCGGGTCCATGATCGGGGAGGCGATCCAGAAGGCCATGACCGGCGCCAGGGGGACGCCGGCCGCCAGCAGCGCCGCGACGATCGGCACGACCCCGCAGGAACAGAAGGGCGACAGCGCGCCGAAGAACGCCGCCAGCGTGATCGCGGTGGTTTGTCGTCCCTGCAGCATGGCCGCTACCTGGTTGTTGGCGCCGGTCGCCTTGGCACCGGCCCCGACGATTATCGATGCGGCCAGGAAGGGTGAGATATAGAGCAGGGATTCAAGGGTAAAATACAGGCTCTCCCTGAACTGCGCCACGCCGATGGGGATCAGCGACAGCAGAATTGCGATGGTCGCCAGGACGACGCGGTCAACGCGCATCAACAGGTCGGCAATACGGTAGGGCAGCGAGGACCGTGCGCCGGCGGTTTCGATCCTGTTTTCAGCCATCTGTCAGTTCCCTTTCACAGGCGGCGTCCGGAACGCCGGCGCAGCATTCGGCCGTCAGTGCGGCGACGATATCGTCCATGCGCTCGTAGGCGGCGGTGCAGCGCAGAACCCGGCCCTCGCGCGTTTGCCGCACCAGACCGGCGGCAACAAGCTGGCCGATATGATGGGTCAGCGTCGAGCCGGGAATGCCGAGATGGCGCTGGATCTCGCCGACCGCCAGCCCGCCGCGGCCCGCGCGCACCAACAGCCGGAAGATTTCCAGGCGGTTAGGGTGTCCCAGTTTTTCGAGGCAAAGCGCCAGTTCGTGGATGTTCATAAGTCACAATATAACGAAGTAAAATCGACATTACTAGTATTATCGAAATATAATTCCGGTCTCTAATCCCAGGATATTGCGACCAGACATCTTCCCGGCAGCTCGCCCACAAAAATCGCAAATAGAACCGAGAAACAACATCGCCAAGAGCCGATAATTGACGTCCAGCGAAGTCCCGATGTCGTGTTTTTTATAGTCGGCGGTTGACATCGCATGTCCACTACATGCAGCCTTTGGTGCAAGGGGTGGCGCTGAGGCTATCCAAAACGACGTATTGAACAATCATACAGACAGGGAGCACAGGCATGGCCAAGAAGTTCACGGACCGCAATGGCGGCCCCCTCCACGATTTTATCAAACCCTGGGCCCGCGCGGCGCGCGACGGCAAGATGGAGCGCCGCGAGTTCCTGGCGCGGGCCAGCGCCTTCGGCGCGACGACCGCCACTGCCTATGGCTTGATTGGCATGGCGGCCCCGAAGACGGCCGCCGCTGCGGCCAAGAAGGGCGGGACGTTGAAGGTCTCGATGTTTGTGAAAGATATCAAGGATCCACGCATTTACGACTGGAGCGAAATGGGCAACGTCGCCCGCCAGTTCTGCGAACCGCTGGTGCGCTACACGAGCGACTTTACCTTCGAGGGCCGGTTGCTCGAAGGATGGGAAATCAATGGGGACGCCACGGAATATACGCTCAAGGTCCGCAAGGGCGTAAAATGGAACAACGGCGACGATTTCGGCGCCGACGACGTGATCTACAATATCAACCGCTGGTGTGAAGCGGGGGTCGAGGGCAACTCGATGTCGGCGCGCATGGGCCCCCTCGTCAGCCCGGATACGAAGAAGGCGCATGACGGCGCCATCGTCAGGGTCGATGATTATACCGTCAAACTGGTTCTGCCGGCGCCGGACATTACGTTGATCGCCGGTATGGCCGATTATCCGGGGCTTGTTGTACATCGCGATTTCGACAAGAAAGGCGGGGACCTGAAGACCTTCCCGGTCGGGACAGGGCCATTTGAGCTCGACGAGTTCGAGGTCGGCATCAAGGCGAGCGTCAGACGCCGTGAGTCTGGATGGTGGGGCGGCGAACCATACCTGGATGCCGTCGAATGGACTGACTACGGTACAGATCCGGCAGCGGAAGTAGCTGCCTTCGAAGCCGAAGAGGTCCACACCAACTACCAGACGACGGCGGATTTCGTCGACATCATGGATGGGCTGGGCCTCGAGAAGAGCGAGGTGGTGACCTCGGCGACGATCGTCGCGCGGATGAACGTCAACAACAAGCCGTATGACGACCAGCGCGTCCGCCAGGCGCTTCAGCTTGCTGTCGACAATAGCAAGGTGCTGGAACTCGGCTATGGTGGTCTGGGAGAGCCGGCGGAGAACCATCATGTCTGCCCAATCCATCCGGAATATTTCAAGCTGCCGGCAATCAAGCGCGATCCGTCAAATGCCATGGCCCTGTTGAAGGAAGCCGGTGTTGCCGACTTCGAGCATGAACTGATCTCGATCGACGACGACTGGCGCCGGAACACGACCGACGCCATAGCGGCCCAACTGCGCGATGCCGGCGTCAAGGTTAAGCGCACCGTAATCCCGGGTTCGTCCTTCTGGAACGACTGGACCAAATATCCCTTCTCGACCACCAACTGGAACATGCGGCCGCTTGGCGTGCAGGTTCTGGCGCTGGCCTACCGCACCGGCGAGGCCTGGAACGAGGCGGGCTATGCCAATCCGGATTTCGACAAGAAGCTGAATGCCGCCCTTGCAGTGGCCGACGCGGACAAACGTAAGGCGATGATGGAGGACATCGAGAAAATCCTCCAGGAGTCGGGTATCATAATCCAGCCTTACTGGCGTTCGCTCTACTGCCATTCGACGGCAAAGGTAAAAGGCCGCGAGATGCATCAGACTCAGGAGATGCATTTCGACAAGGTATGGCTAGAAGACGCCTGATCGGATCGAATTGGGCGCTGGACACGGTTCAGCGCCCCGATCCCGATAGAAGTCGATGACTAGATGGGGGAGATAGATGCTCGCCTTCATTGCGCGGCGTATGGGCGTAATGGCGCTCACCATGCTTGCGCTGACCTTCGTGGTGTTCACGCTGGTCAATCTCGAGCCCAACCTGCGCAAGTTGGCGCTCGAGCAGAACAACAACCGCATGACCGACCAGGCGGTGGAAAGCTGGCTGGAGAAGAACGGCTACCGGCGGCCCCTGGTCCTGCGATACGGCGAATGGCTGGGCAATACGGTTACCGGCGAATTGGGGCATTCGACCCGGTTCCGCAAACCGGTTGCGGATATCCTGCCGGAACGTCTCGGCTATACGGGGATTCTGGCTTTCTGGGTGATGATCACCATGGTGCCCGGCGCGCTGATTATCGGCGTTTTGGCCGGCATGCGCGAAGGGTCCAAGACCGACCGGTCGCTTTCGGTTTTCTCGATCGCCACCACGGCGACACCGGAATATGTCAGCGGCATCATCTTCACCGTTATCTTCGCTTCCTGGCTGGGCGTATTGAAGGGGGTCGCCAAGGCGGGCGACATCAGTTTCGTGAATTTCACCCTGCCGGTGATGACCATGTCGCTCTACGGCATGGGCTATATCGCGCGCATGACCCGCGCCTCGATGGCCGAGGTGATGACCTCGCAATATATCCGCACGGCGCGGCTGAAGGGGCTGTCCTTCCGCGCGATCGTACTGAAACATGCGCTGCGCAATGCACTGATCGCGCCGTTCACGGTCATCATGCTGCAATTCCCCTGGCTGTTGACGGGCGTGGTGATCGTCGAGAAGCTTTTCAATTACAAGGGATTCGGGTGGGTCCTCGTGGAGGCGGCCGACAACAACGACATCGACCTGTTGCTGTCCTGTTCGATTGTTTCTGTGGCGGTGGTCATCGTAACCCAGCTGATATCCGATATCGGCTACGCGTATCTCAACCCGCGAATCAGAGTGAGGTAGGGCGCGATGGAACCGCTTGGCTTCTTCGAAATCTGGGCCGGCGTAATCGGCCGTTTCTGGCCGGTGTGGGTCGGCATGATCGTCATCATGGGCGCCAGCTTTGCCTTAAAACGCAGGCTGGGTCTCTATGGCCGCCTCTATGACAGCGGCGTGGGCATCATCGGTTTCGGCATCGTGCTGTTCTGGGTGCTGACCGCGATCTTCCCCGACCTTATCGCCACCTTCGACCCGATCGAACAATTCGCCGCGATCAAGCGCAAACCGCCCGGCACAATCGAGACCGAGATCGGCATCCCGTCCTATTTCGGCGGCGATAATCTGGGCCGCGACCTGTTCAGCCGCATGGTACATGGCTCCACCTTCGTGCTGACGGTGGCGCCGGCGGCGACACTGGTGGCCTATATGGTCGGTATCGCGCTGGGGCTGCCGGCCGGCTATTTCGGCCGCAGGATGGATGCGGTGCTCACCTTCATCGCAAACCTGGTTCTGGCCTTCCCGGTGATCCTGCTGTTCTACCTGCTGGTGACGCCGGGCGTTCGCGAAACCGCCATCCCCAACGTGATGTCGGGTGTGTTCTTCGCCTTCCCGATCATTTTCTTCTGCATGCTGTTCTACAGCCGCTATTACGCGCGGCCCGGGCTGCTGGCGGTGCAAATGGCTATAACCGTCGGGTTCGGGCTATGGCTCTATGCGGGGCTGGTGTTCGATGCCGATCCGTTCGGAATCGTCAGCCTGGAGCCGAACGAACTGAATATCTTCGCTGCTGTGGTCTTCGCGTCGTCGCCGGGCGTATTCCGCATCGTCCGGGGCCTGACCATGGACATCAAGACGCGCGACTATGT
>JBFFGY010000024.1:0-12679 GCA_041557215.1 Alphaproteobacteria bacterium | reverse complement strand
GGATCAGGGGCAGCCAGGACGCGATATGACGAATAGCCTCAAATTTTATCTAGCCCAGTGCAACCCGACCGTGGGCGACATCAAGGGCAACATGGCCCTGATCCGGAAGGCCCGCGCCGATGCAGCCGCCGCGGGGGCCGATCTGGCCGTGTTCTCGGAACTAGTGGTCTGCGGCTATCCGCCGGAAGATCTGGTGCTGAAGCCGTTCTTCCAGGACCGCGTTGAGGCGGCGGTCTATGAACTGGCGCGCGATACGGCGGATGGCGGTCCCGGCATGCTGGTCAGCGCGCCCTGGCGCCAGGAGGACGGCCTCTACAGCGCTGCAATCTTGCTCGATGGCGGCGAGATATCGGCGATAAGGATGAAATACGACCTGCCGAATTACAGCGTTTTTGATGAAAAGCGCGTGTTCAAGGCTGGGCCGCTGCCCGGGCCGATGCCGTTCCGCGATGTGCGGCTGGGCGTCATGACCTGCGAGGATATGTGGCAGCCGGACGTTACCGAATGCCTGGAGGAATCGGGTGCGGAAATGCTGGTCGTCCTGAACGGCTCGCCATTCGAAAACGACAAGACCGATATCCGCATGCAGCTTGCGACACAGCGGGTTACCGAATCCGGCCTGCCGCTGGTCTATGTCAATCAGGTCGGTGGGCAGGACGAACTGGTATTCGACGGCGCTTCCTTCGTACTGAATGCCGACCGCAGCGTCGCCATTTGGATGCCGTCCTTCCGCGAGTCAGGGCAACTGACCGACTGGACGCGCGGCGAAGAAGGTTGGGTGTGCGTGCAAGGCGAACGGACATTGCCGCCCGAAGACGAGAAATCGGTCTATCGCGCCATGTGCCTGGGGCTGGCCGATTACGTGCGCAAGAACGGGTTCCCGGGCGTCATCATCGGGCTTTCCGGCGGCATCGATTCCGCGCTGACCGCGGCCGTTGCGGTGGATGCGCTGGGTCCGGATAAGGTGCACTGCGTGATGATGCCGTCTCCCTATACCAGCATCGAAAGCCTGGAGGACGCGGCGGCCTGTGCTAAGGCGTTGGGGGTGCGGCTGGACGAAGTCGGCATCGAGCCGGCGATGAAGGCTTTCGGCGAAATGATGGCGCCGGTCTTCGGCGACCGCGGGCCGGACATCACGGAAGAAAACGTCCAGGCGCGCAGCCGCGGCATCATCCTGATGGCGCTGTCGAACAAGCTGGGCCACATGCTGCTGACCACCGGCAACAAGTCTGAAATGTCGGTGGGTTACGCCACGCTCTATGGCGATATGGCCGGTGGCTATTCGGCGCTGAAAGACGTCTACAAGACCGAGGTCTTCAAGCTCTCGCGCTGGCGCAACGCCAACCGGCCCGGCGATTTCCTGGGGCCGGGCGGCGAGGTGATCCCGGAGCGGATCATCACCAAGCCGCCTTCCGCCGAGTTGCGTCCGGACCAGAAGGACGAGGATTCCCTGCCGCCCTACGACGTGCTGGACGATATACTGCGCTGCCTGATCGAGGGTGAGATGGGGCTGGACGAAATCACCGCGCGCGGGCACAAGCCGGAACTGGTGCAGCGTGTCTGGCGCATGCTGGATATTGCGGAGTACAAGCGCCGCCAGGCGCCGCCGGGCGTCAAGATCACCAGCCGCGCCTTCGGCCGCGACCGCCGCTATCCGATCACCAACAACTTCACGAAGATTCTCTGATATGGCCGCAAAATCCAAAGTCCGTTTCGCGCCCAGCCCGACGGGGCTGCTGCATGTCGGCAATGCGCGCCTGGCGCTGGTCAACTGGCTGTTCGCGCGCCATGGCGGCGGGTCTTTCATGCTGCGGCTGGACGACACCGATGCCGAGCGTTCGCGCAGCGAATATGCCGAGGCGATCGAGAAGGATTTGCGGTGGCTCGGCCTCGACTGGGACGAATTCGCCCGCCAGTCGGACCGCTTGGACCGCTACGATGCGGCGGTGGAGAAGCTGAAGGCGGCGGGCCGGCTTTATGCCTGCTACGAGACGCCCGAGGAGCTGGGGCTCAAGCGGAAATTGCAGCAGGCCCAGGGGCGGCCGCCGGTGTACGACCGGGCGGCGCTGAAGCTGACCGACCAGGACCGCACCAAGCTGGAGGTGGAGGGACGCCGGCCGCACTGGCGCTTCCTGTTGGCCGAGGAAGCGGTGGAATGGACCGACCTCGCCCGTGGCCCCGTGCATTTTGAGCCCGGCCATATGAGCGACCCGGTGCTGATCCGCGAGGACGGCCATCCGCTCTATACGCTGTCGTCGGTGGTCGATGACGGCGAGTTTGGCATCACCCATGTGATCCGTGGCGAAGACCATGTCGCCAACACCGCCGTGCAGGTCCAGCTGTTCCGGGCGCTGGGGTTCAGGGTGCCTGAGTTCGCCCATCTGCCGCTGCTGATGGGCGAGGACGGCAAGCCGTTGTCGAAGCGGCTGGAAAGCCTGAGCCTGAAGGCGCTGCGCGGCGAGGGGCTGGAGGCGCGCACGATCTGCGCCTATCTGGCCCATCTGGGCACGTCGCTGGCGGCGACCGGGGAGGAGACGATGGAGGCACTGGCCGCCGGTTTCGATATCGCCGGTTTCGGCCGCGCCGCGCCACGCTACGAGGGCAAGGAGCTGGAGCATCTGAATGCCCGGGGGCTGCACCATCTGTCGTTCGAGGAGGTGAGGAACCGGCTGGGTATCGGAGGCGCGGACGAGGGATTCTGGCTGGCGGTCCGTCCGAACCTGGCGAAGTTGTCGGAAGCGGGCGAATGGTGGCGCATCCTGCATGGCGATGTGATGCCGGTCATCGAGGATACGGATTTTTGCGGCAGGGCCGCAGACCTTCTGCCCGCCGAACCCTGGGACGACTCCACCTTCAAGGCCTGGACCGATGCCGTGAAGGATGCCACCGGCGCCAAGGGCAAAGCGCTGTTCATGCCGATCCGCCTGGCGCTGACGGGTATGGAGCATGGACCCGAACTGCGGGTTCTGTTACCTATGCTCGGCCGCGAGCGGGCACTTGCCCGCCTCACCGGAAAAACGAGCTGACAAACGGGTTTGCATTGCCGTGACATTACGAATTTACGATACGCTGAGCCGCGCGAAGGTCGACTTCGAGCCCTTGGACCCGAACCATGTGCGCCTCTATGTCTGCGGGCCGACGGTCTATGACTTCGCCCATATCGGCAATGCGCGGCCGGTGGTAGTGTTCGACGTGCTGTCGCGGCTGCTGCGGCGGCTCTATCCAAAGGTCACCTATGTCCGGAACATCACCGACGTCGAGGACAAGATCAACGCGCGGGCGAAGGAACTGGGCGAAGATATCCGGACCCTGACCGAACGCACGGCGAAGCAGTTTCACGACGATATGGCGGCGCTGGGAACGCTGCCGCCGGACGTTGAGCCGCGGGCGACCGAGCATATCGCCGAGATGATCGCGATGATCGAGGAACTGATCGCCAAGGGCCATGCCTATGCGGCGGACGGCCATGTGATGTTCGACGTGCCCTCGATGCCCGATTACGGAAAGCTGTCGCGCCACAGCCGCGACGAGCTGGTGGCCGGCGCGCGGGTCGAGGTCGCCCCCTACAAGAAGGACCCGGCGGATTTCGTGCTGTGGAAGCCGTCGGACGACGACACCCCCGGCTGGGACAGCCCCTGGGGCCGCGGCCGGCCGGGATGGCATATCGAATGCTCGGCCATGAGCATGAAATATCTGGGCGCCAGCTTCGATATCCATGGCGGCGGGCAGGATCTGATCTTCCCGCATCATGAGAACGAGATCGCCCAATCGCGCTGCTCGCACCCGGACGCGATCTTCGCCAAGTACTGGATGCATAACGGCTATCTGATGGCCGAAGGTCAGAAGATGTCGAAATCGCTGAAGAATTTCTACACGGTGCACGAACTGCTGGAAGAATTCCCAGGAGAGGCAATCAGGCTGACGCTGTTGCAGACCCATTACCGCCAGCCGCTGGACTTCACCAGGGAGGGCCTGGCGCAGGCCAAGGCGACGCTGGACCGGTTCTATCTGGCGCTGCGCGAAAACGCGGGGGTCGTCGAGAGGACCAAGTTCAAGAAGGCGCCGGACGTGCAGGCCGCGCTGGAAGACGACCTCAACACGCCGCTGGCGCTGTCGCATCTGCACGCGGTATTGAGCGATCTCAACAGGGCCGGAACCACCGGCGAAAAGGCCGCCGCCAAGGGCCGCCTGCTGGCCGGTGCGGAACTTCTGGGCCTGTTGTGGCAGAGCCCCGAAACCTGGCTGCGCGGCGGCGCGAAGGCGTCCGGGCTGGAGGATGCCGAGATCGACCGCCTGGTCGCCGAGCGCATCGAGGCCCGCAAGAACAAGGACTTCGCCACCGCCGACCGCATCCGCGACGAACTGACGGCGGCCGGTATCCTGCTGGAAGACGGCCCGCAGGGAACGGCCTGGCGGCGGGTATGGGGTGGGCGGTGGCCTACCTAACGTCGAACCGTGAGGATTTCGACGACTCGAATATCGTCCCAGATGACAGTTTCCCGAACATAGAACAGAGTCAAATGTTCGCCGCTATAGGCCCCTGAAGTGACTTTGAACCGAAAAACATAAACGGCCGGCGCCGGAGCATAGTTTTCCAGAAACGTGGCCATCGCTCTGTCGGGTCGGCCGGTATACGGGGCTTTGTGGAACTCTGGCTCATATACCGTATAGATTGGCACCGATGTCATCCCTTGTATGGAGGGTGAACAAGCGTCCCTAACGTCGCTGGCATCTCCAATGTGGCCCGGGATGGCTTCATGGAGAGAAAATAGCGGTTCGGGAGGCGACGATCCCGGATAAACGATGCTGTATCTGCGCAAACCAGACGGCCCCCGGCTCTCCCCGGCCGGCAAACCGATTACGCATAGCGTGACATCGCCGGCGCTGTTGCGCCAAGCTGCGGTGGCATCTTCCACATAATGGTACTCGGTTTCTTTCTCAGTCGGATCGACAGAGTTGCTGGTTAACGTGGACACGCAGCTACTGCTAAACAGACCCATGCCGAGCAATAACAATTGCCTGTAACGTCTCAAGATCGATCCCTCCTTTTTTCCGGATTATCTGCTTGTTTCATTAACAAATGGTGGCGAATTCCCGATCCGAACGGCGGGTATGAACGCGTATCCCACCTGACATATTCGGCATTTTATATATAATGGCCCGCCCTGCCCGATAGCGGGCCGGCGGATAGAGCGGGAAGAGGCGATGTCCGGAACAAGGTTTCCGTGGCTCGGCAATGCGATTGTTGTTGCGGCGTTGCTGATTGCCCTGACGGCGCGGGCCGACGAGCTCGTGCGGGTTCCCGCGCCCTATGAGGCGTGGCCGCAGACCGATATCGCGGCGCGCGCCTTCGGACTGCTGGCTGGGCAGCGCCAGGCCTGGCTGAGCGATGCCCGGTTATGGCCGACGCAAGACGGCAACCTGCTTGCGGTGATTGCCGAGGCGGAGCGGCCCAATGTCGATGGCGCCTTCTGCGACTGCGCGCGGCCCGCGAGGCTGGCGCTGATCGAGGAGCGGGCGGGCGAACTCCATACCGTCGCGGCGGCGCTGATCCCCGAACTCAGGTCCGGTATGGCGCTGGCGCTGAATTCGCCGCTGATTGACGGCGCCCTGATCAGGGACGGCGTTTTTCAGTTGAGCGGGTCAGAGATGCTGTTGCCGCTGGTTCGGCAGTGGGATGCGGGCGGCCGGCTGCGGGCGGAACTTTCCCTGTATCGAATGGGCGAAAGGCGCCTGGCGCCGGTGTTTTCGCGCCTGATTCTGGACGATCCCACGGTGTCCGATCCCGATCTGTCGGGAATGCGGGCGAGGATACGGATGGAAGAACTCGACCCGGGCGGATTGGCGGGTTTTTCCGACATCCGCTTCGTCGAGCGATACTTCACGCGATTCGACGAGGACATCATAGAACTGGACGATCGCCGCATCGAGGTATGGGTCTTCGGCGGCGACCGTTTTTCCCTTGTGCAGTGCGAGCTATACGGCCCGATGGGCCATGGCGCCTGTATGCAGTGACCGGCAAAATTCTTGTGGGAATTCGGTGGTGTTTCGTGTCACTATCGCCCCATGAACGAGCGCACCAATATCGATATCGCGGCCTTCAAGGCCCGGCTTCTGGAAATGAAGGCGGAACTGGAAGCGCTGGCCCAAGAGCATGAACATGACAGCGACGTGGTGGAGCTGGATCAGACCACCCAGGGCCGCCTGTCGCGCATGGACGCGCTGCAGGGCCAGGCCATGGCGCAGGAGGTGGCCCGGCGCCGCGATGCCGAGATCAAGCGTATCGATGTGGCGCTGAAACGCTTGGAGGAAGGCGATTTCGGCTATTGCGTTTCCTGTGGCGAGGAGATCCAGGTCAAACGTCTGGATTTCGATCCATCCGTTCCCAACTGCATCAACTGCGCGCGCGATGGCGAGGCATAGCGCGGGCGCTAAACAAGTGCTAAATGAACGGCCAATGGCAATGGTCGCAAACGCAGCGGGGAAAGAGTTCAGATGAATCCGGAAATGACGAGTATCGTCGGCATAGCGATTGCCGGGGTAGCCGGCCTTATCGTCATTCTGTTTGCCGTGCTTTGGCTTGCGCGGCAAAGGGTGGAGCGCGGTTGGCGCGCGACCCAGCTTCAGCGGAGCCTGCTGTATGACCGCCTGAAGAACCAGGGCCTGCTGGTGCGCCGCTTTATCGATGCCGCGGAACACCGGTTGGCCGGTGAGGGGGACGCGCTGGAGGTTCTGGGTCGGCGGCAGACCAAGGTTGCCGCCGGTCGCACGCCGCCCGAAAAGGCCGCGGCATTGATCGAACTCAACGCCCATCTGGAACAGCTCATCTCGGTCGCCGACAACGACCCCGGGCTTGCCGGCCTCAGCGAGTACGAGGCGCTGCGCGAGAAGATCGAGCAGGCGCTGGACGATATCGGCCGCGCCGCCACGAACTACAACGATACGGTCGAAGCCTATAACCGGCTGGCCTCCGGTTTTGGCGGCCGTCTGTTCGGGGCTATGGAAGCCGAACCCTTCGACGCCAGCAAACAGAAACGCAGCGGTCGGGGGTAAGGTCGACCTCAGACAAACAGCAGCAGCACCGAGGCGGCCAGCAGGGCGGCCATGACGAGGTTGAAGGTGCGCAGGCTTCGCTGCGATTTCAGGATGCGGCCGATGATGCTGCCGGAGGCGGCCCAGATGCCGCAGGACGGGAAGGCGACAGCGCAGAACACGGCGCCGAACAGCGCGGCCTGGCGCAGCGGGTCGACCTCAGCCACTGCATAGACCGAAAAGGCGCTGACCGCCATGATCCAGGCCTTCGGATTGACCCACTGGAATCCCGCGGCCTGCAGGAAGGTAAGGGGTTTGCCGCGCCTTTCCGCCTCGCCCATGCCGGCGGCCGTGGCGATCTTCCAGGCCAGCCACAGCAGGTAGGCGCTGCCAGCCCAGCGCAGGATTTCATGCAGCAGCGGCCATTGCTCGAACACCGCGCCCAGCCCCAGCCCGACCGCCACCACCATGACCGGAAACCCGATCGATATGCCCAGCATGTGCGGGCCGGTTGCGCGCAAACCGAAATTCGCCCCTGAGGCGAGCAGCATCACATTGTTCGGCCCCGGCGTCAGGGTCGAGGACAGGGCGAACAGGATGAAGGGCAGCAGGGTTTGTGACATGGGTTGGCGGTGCGTTGACGGCGATATCCCTGTTTAGACATTTCGTCGGCTCTCTGCAAAGGTCGCGGCTAGAGAAAAACTTCTCCCGCATTAACCAAATCCTTGCTCCTAAGTGCTTCAATAGCGGCCATTCGCCCCCGCATCAGGGGTTATCGGAGAGAAGGACGCCATGGAGTATATCGTACCGATCGTCATCCTGGGCCTGATCGGCCTGTGGGCAATCTCGATCTACAACAAGCTGGTCTATAACAGGAACCTCGTGAAGGAGGGTTGGAGCGGCATCGAAACGCAACTCAAGCGCCGGTCCAACCTGATCCCCAATCTCGTCGAAGCCGTAAAGGGCTATATCGACCATGAAAAGGGTGTGCTGGAGAAGGTAACCGAGGCGCGCTCCCAGACCGGCCGCGCAGCCACCCCGGCAGAGCGCGGCAAGGCCGAGGGGCTGCTGGGTCAGGCGTTGGCCAATATCTTTGCGGTGGCGGAGGCCTATCCGGAGTTGAAGGCGAACCAGAATTTCATGGATCTGCACAACCAGCTGTCGTCGCTGGAGGACGAGATCCAGATGGCGCGGCGCTATTACAACGGCACGGTGCGCGATTTCAACGTGATGGTCGAGTCCTTCCCCTCGAACGTGATCGCCGGGGCCTTCGGCTTCGTGCAGGCGGAATTCTTCGAGATTGAGAACGAGGCCGACCGCGCCGTGCCGCAGGTCAGCTTCTCCTGACTGGTCAGATCCTGTCGATGGCCCGCCTGGCCGGCATCGTCTGTTTTCTGGCGGCGCTTCTGGGCCTGACGGCGCCGGCGGCAGCCGAGGAGCGCATCATTTCCTTCGTCAGCGATATTGCCATCGCGGCGGACGGAGAGCTGACGGTGATCGAGACGATCAGGGTCCGGGCCGAGGGTGACCGGATCAAGCACGGCATCTATCGCGATTTTCCGACAGTCTACAAGGAGCGTGGCGGCGGGACTCATATCGTCGGGTTCACTGTTCTCGAGACCCTGCGCGATGGCGAACCGGTCAATCACTGGACGGAGAGCCAGTCCAACGGGGTTCGTGTCTATATGGGGCACAAGGACCGCTATCTGCCTCGGGGGAATTACACCTATCGCCTGACCTACCGGACCGACCGCCAGATCGGGTTCTTCAAGGATTTCGATGAGCTCTACTGGAACGTCACCGGCAATGGCTGGATCTTCCCGATCGATTACGCTGAGGCGACGATCCACTTGCCCGAGGGGGCGTCGGTGATCCGCAAGGCCGCCTATACCGGCCCGCAGGACGCCAAGGGCACGGCTTGGTCCTACGGCACGGACGGTCGAGGCAACCCGGTTTTCGCCACCACCTCGCGGCTGTGGCCGGAGGAAGGGCTGACCGTCGCGGTGGCCTTTCCGAAGGGGTTCGTGACGCCACCGACTAAAACCGACGAGTTGCTCTCGACAATTCGCTCCTATATGGGTTTCGCGGTCGCAGGCCTGATCTGGCTGGTCGTCACGTTCTATTACGCCTTCATCTGGCATCGCGTCGGGCGCGACCCTCAACAGGGCACCATCGTGCCGCGTTGGCGCCCGCCGACAGGCATATCGCCGGCCGCCGCCCGCTTCGTCACCGAAATGGGTTTCGACAGCAAGGCGATCGGGGCCGCCATCGTCAGCCTCGCCGTCAAGGGCAAGCTGATCATCGAGGACGATGGCGACGGTGACTACAGGCTGCTGCGCAACGACAAGGGTTTCGGCGTGAAGCTGTCGCCAGGCGAAAAGGTGCTGGAACGAGCGCTGTTCACCTGGGGTGATACGGTGCTGGTCCGCGACGGCAACCACGAGCGCCTGAAGCCGGCAGTGGACGCGCTCAGGCGCGCGTTGTCGGCCGGTTTCGAGGGCGCCCATTTCCGGCGCAACCGGGGCTGGTTCGCGCTGGGCGTGGCGCTCAGCGTCCTGTCGCTGATCCCGCTGGGGCCCATCGTTGCGACGACGCCCGGACAGTTCGGGCAGCTGCCGATCATCTTGGCGGTCGCCGGGCTCGTGCTGTTGAACGGTTTGTTCCTTGCCCTCCTCAAGGCGCCGACGCTTGAGGGCCGGAAGATCTTGGACGAAATCGAGGGCTTCCGGATGTATTTGGCGACGGCGGAGTAGAACCGCCTGAACCTGCTGCACCCGCCGGAGCGCACGCCGGAACTATTCGAGCGCTACCTGCCCTACGCCATGGCGCTGGACGTGGAAAACGAATGGGGCGAGCAATTCACCGACGTCTTCGCCGACGCGGCCGCGGGGGGAGAAGAGGGCGGCTATCGCCCGCGCTGGTATCACGGGGGGCATGGCTATCGAAGCTGGTCGTCGCCCGGCCGCTTTGCCAGCAGTATCGGCTCGGCGCTGGGCGGCGCCATTGCCTCGGCCGCGACCCCGCCCAGTTCGTCCGGATCGGGTTCCGGCGGAGGCGGCTCGTCCGGCAGCGGTGGCGGCGGTGGCGGCGGCGGCGGGTTCTAGGGCCGGTCGACTTTGCCTTTCCATGAAACGGCACATCCTCAGGCTTTCCATCCTTTCCCTCGCCGCCATGGCGGGGGTGACGGTGCTGGTGTTGGGGTTGGTGCTGGTCGGCGGCTTTTTCTATGAGAACTGGAGTCCCGACTGGACGATCAGCGACAGCATTGCCGAGGCGATTGCAGAATCGCCGCGTGCCGAGGCCCCGGGCCGGCCGGCCATATCCATGGCCGAGGCTTTTCGCGATAGCATCTGGGTCTGGGGCGGGGCGCTGCTGGCGCCGCTGGCCTGGTACATGGTGATCTGGCTGATCTGGGGGCGCGATCCGCTGGGACGGCCGGCCTTTCCACGCTTCTATCCACCGCAGGGGCTGTCGCCGGCGATGGTGCGCCAGATCGTCGGCATGGGGTTCGACGAGAAGGCAATGGCCGCGGAAATGCTCAGTTTGGCGGTGCGCGGGCATGTGAAGGTCATTCGCACCAAGCGCGGGCTCTTTGGTCTGCGGCGGACCGACAAGGGGCCGAGCCTGCTGACCGCCGCCGAGCGGCATTTGATGAGCGTCCTGTTCCGGGGCGTCGGCGAGGTGGTGATCGGTTGCAAGCAGGGGGTGCACCTGCGCGTCGAGATGGAATCCTTCCGCAAGCATCTGGAAGACGAACTGGAGGGGCCCGTCTATGCCACGAATGCGGGAGCGACCATGACCGGGGTTATGGTCAGTGCCGCCGCCTTCATAGTTGCGACCATAAGCTATCGCGATGTGACGATGCAGGATACCGAACTGGCGATGGCGGGCGGTACGCTGCTGTTGCTGGCGGTCGTCAATGTCCTGTTCTTTACGCTGATGAAGGCGCCGACGAAGCTGGGGCGCGAATTGCTGGACGAGATCGCCGGCTTCCGGATGTTCCTGGTGGCCGCGGAGCATAACCGCATGAAGATGGCCGACGCGCCGGAAATGTCGGAACATCTGTATGCCACGCATCTGCCCTACGCCCTGGCGATGGACATGGAACTGGCATGGTCCGACCGGTTCACGGAACTGCTTCAGCGCGCGATCCCCGACCCGATGGATTACGATTGGTACGCCAGTGGCGGCGAGGAGAAATTCTCGCACGGCCTCCTCGGCATGGCGCAATCCCTCGGCGCCGCCATCGCCAGCGCCTTCGAAGAGGACGACGGCCGTCCGGAGTAGGGTGGGATCGCCAGGTGCATTTCGTGCTTCAAGCGGTTTCGTATGGGCGAATTGTCGCGGCCCGGTCACCTGTTGACCAAATATTAAACATTACCCGATATAGGGTGTTTCTGCGTATTCGTAATCACATCTTCTTTTGCGGCCGCGGGATAAGCATGCGAAGGGCCTACACGAAATCATATAAATTACTTCCTATACTGTTGGTTTTTCTGTTCTCGCCGATTGTTGGTCAAGCACAAATGTCGGGAACACCGCATGACCTTGGTCAGCACATCTGCGATTACTGTCATTTGCCTCATGTCACGGATGCTCCGAAGCCACCGGCCTGGAATAGCGCAGCCAAGGCGGATACAGGGTTCGCGATGTATGACAGCCCGAAATTGACGATGGCGACCGAGGGCGATCCCACGAGTGTTTCGCTGGTCTGCCTTTCCTGCCACGACGGCGTTACTTCGTCCAATACGCTGCTGAAAACCAAGTCGGCCAGGTACGGTGGTCATGGCATGTTCAAGGCCCATCCCATATCGATCACCTACAACAGGTCGCGCAGCCTGGATTTTCATCGGGGCGAGCCCACCAACGTCAAGGGGCTGCCGCTGTACGAAACAGCGGATTCTCAAGCGTATTACGGGCAGATGGAGTGCGCCAGTTGCCATAACCCGCATGACGCCGCGAATGGAACCTACTTGCGGGTGAAGAACGAACGCAGCTCTCTTTGCCTTAGATGTCACGCCATATGACCGCGGCGACGCGGGCTGGCCCGCAGGCAGCGTAACCTTTCAATACCGCAAAAACCGACACCTGTATTTCAACGCCAGAGGGCGTTGCGCCGGTATGGCGGCCTTCCTATATGGACCGCGAAGCTTGAGCGGGAAGAGGGGTAATCTTCGTGGAAGTTCTGCCGAAGTCGGGATCGGATGCCGAAGCCAGGGTCGATGGAGACTTGCGTCGGATCCCGCCGCTGCAGCGCGGGACCGTAAGGAAAATTCAGCGGGTTCTCGAATCACAGCAATTCCAGGCCGGTATGATCGGACTGATCGTCGTCAACGCCCTGACGCTGGGCCTGGAAACAAGCGAAACCGTTATGGGGGCGGCGGGCGGGTTGCTGATGGCTGTGGATCGCGTCATCCTGTCGATATTCGTGCTGGAACTGATTACGAAGCTCATTGTCTATCGGACGCGGTTCCACAAGGACCCCTGGAACCTCTTCGATTTTATCGTGGTCGGTATTGCCCTGATGGTCAGCTGGTTTATCTCGATGACCCTGACCCCGCTCAAGTGTCTCGACATGTTGCCCGACCCCAAGCCACAAGAAGAGGGGTATGATCCCTTCGGCAGCAAGTTCTATAAGATTTTCCGC
>JBFFGY010000023.1:0-12952 GCA_041557215.1 Alphaproteobacteria bacterium | reverse complement strand
CCATGGGCTGCAGCCGCGGCGTTGCGGCATAGCCTGCGATAGGCCTGCGTGGCAAGAGCGATAAGAAGATTTTTGAAGCTCCGCCTGCGTCTTAGGATGCGAAAAATCCCCACGTGGACATTTTTGCTTTACCGCGGCGCGTCTTGCGATAGATCAATGTTGTAGATAACCCTTTCGAGAATATTGGACCCATGCGGAAGTTACCCTATATAAAGGCCCAACTATGATGCACCGGTTTGCTAATCCGACCCGTTTCCTGAACGTGGCCAATGCGATCCTGCCCTGGGCGGCAGGATTAACTGTGTTGACGCTAGGTGCGGGCCTCTATTTGGCGCTGTTCAGCTCACCTGCCGATTATCAGCAGGGGGAAACCGTGCGCATCATGTACGTGCACGTGCCGTCCGCCTACATGGCAATGATGATATACGGCGCCATTGCGGTATCCAGTTTCATGTCGCTGGTATGGAAGCATCCGCTGGCCGACATGATCGCGCGCGCCAGTGCGCCGATCGGCGCGGTCTTCACCTTCCTTTGCCTGCTAACCGGTTCGCTCTGGGGGCAGCCCATGTGGGGGACCTGGTGGGTGTGGGACGCGCGTCTGACGTCGGTGCTGATCCTGTTCTTCCTGTATCTGGGCTACATCGCACTGGTAAATGCGTTTGACGATCCCGCGCGGGGCGCCCGTCCGGCCGCCATCCTAGCGCTGGTCGGTGCGGTAAACCTGCCGGTGATCAAATTCTCCGTGGATTGGTGGAACACGCTGCATCAGCCGGCCAGCCTGGTGAAAATGGACGGCCCGGCGATCGACCCGGCCATGTTGTGGCCGCTGCTGTTGATGGCCGTGGGTTTCACCCTGTTCTACATCTGCGTGGGGATTCTGCGCCTCCGAGCCGAGATTGCGGGCGCAAAAATACGAAATTTGCGGTTGGGGCTAACACATAGCTGACGGAGCTTTACCTTCCAGCGCGGGAGGCCTATAGGCTACCGAACGGTAAGAAAGAGGGCAAATAGCAAAATGGCTGAATTCTTTGAAATGGGCGGTTATGCCGCCTTCATCTGGCCGGCCTACGCCGTGGCCTTGCTGCTGATGATTGGCCTGCTGGTGTTGTCGCTGCGCAGCATGCGTGAACGCGAAGCGCTTGTTCAAACGTTGCGTTCCAGCCGCAGGGCCGGAACAACGGAACATACGGAGACGGAATCTTGACTGGAGAGACAGCGTCCGTGCCCAGACCCAGAACCAGCCGCGCGGCGACCCGCAAAAAGCGCCGTCTTTACATTGTGCTGGCGGGGCTGATCATGCTCGGTCTGGCAGCGGGACTGACCCTGTTCGCCATGCGCGACAGCCTGGTGTTTTTCTATACCCCCAGCGACCTGACCGAAAAACAGGTAAATCCCGGACAGCGTATAAGGCTGGGCGGCCTCGTAGCGGAAGGAAGCGTGCAGAACGAGGGCGCGACAGTCCGATTCATCGTTACCGATCTGACCGCTGAAATGCCAGTTACCTTTACAGGCATACTGCCCGATCTTTTCCGCGAGGGGCAAGGCGTGGTCGCAGAGGGTAACCTTCTTCCGGATGGGACCCTGGAAGCCACTTCGGTTCTGGCGAAGCATGACGAAAATTACATGCCCAAGGAAGTGGCTGATAAGCTGAAAGATTCCGGCCGTTGGCAGGAAGGAGAAACGCAGTGATCGCCGAATTGGGACATTTCGCACTGATTCTCACCTTCATGGTGGCGGTGACGCAAGGTATCTTACCTATGGTCGGAGCGGCGCGTGGCGACGCCCGGTTGATGGCAGTGGCGCCGACCGCGGCATCGATTCAGCTGGCCCTCGTGATGGTGGCGTTCGGGGCGCTGACTTATTCCTATATTGTCAGCGATTTCAGCGTCTACAACGTGGCTGCCAATTCCCACTCCCTCAAGCCGATGCTATACAAGATAAGCGGCGTCTGGGGTAACCATGAGGGCTCTCTCCTGCTCTGGGTCGTCATCCTCGCCCTGTACGGCGCGCTGGTGGCGGCATTCGGACGTAACCTCCCGCCAACTCTGAAGGCGCGCGTCCTCTCCGTGCAGGCGATCGTCGCGGTCGGCTTCCTGGCCTTCATGCTGCTGACCTCAAACCCCTTCGATCGTATCTTTCCACCGCCATCCGACGGCAACGACCTGAACCCGCTCTTGCAGGACCCGGGCCTCGCCTTCCACCCGCCGATGCTCTATGCGGGATATGTAGGTCTCTCGACAGCCTATAGTTTTGCCGTCGCCGCCCTCATCGAAGGCAAGGTTGACGCGGCCTGGGCGCGCTGGGTGCGACCCTGGACGCTGGCGGCCTGGGCATTCCTGACTGCGGGAATCGTGCTGGGCAGCTGGTGGGCTTATTACGAGTTGGGCTGGGGCGGTTTCTGGTTCTGGGACCCGGTTGAGAACGCCAGCTTCATGCCTTGGCTGGTAGCCACCGCGCTCCTGCACTCCGCCATCGTCGTCGAAAAGCGCGATACGCTCAAAAACTGGACAATTTTGCTGGCCATCGTCGGATTTTCGCTCAGCCTGATCGGGACCTTCCTGGTACGCTCCGGCGTTCTGACCTCGGTCCATGCCTTCGCCACCGACCCGGAACGCGGTGTCTTCATTCTGCTGCTGTTGATCGCGGCAATCGGCGGCAGTCTTACGCTCTATGCCTGGCGTGCGCCGGCGATGAAGACAGGTGGCCTGTTTCGCCCGATCAGCCGCGAGGGCGGACTGGTGCTGAATAACCTCCTGTTGTCTACGGCGGCGGCGACGGTCCTGCTGGGGACGCTTTACCCGCTGTTCCTGGACGTGCTTGATCTGGGCAAGGTCTCGGTTGGCGCGCCTTTCTTTAATGCCACCTTCGTGCCGCTAATGGTTCCGCTGATCATGGTGGCGGGTATAGGGCCTATTTTCGCCTGGAAACGCGGCGATCTGATGGGGGCCCTGCAACGCCTGAAATTCGCGGCGCTCGCGACGCTTGCCATCGCCATTTTCACCGCCTGGCTGACATGGGGCATGGCGGCGTTTGGCGTTGCTGGCGTTACGCTGGCGGCTTGGCTGGGCTGCGCGACGATCGCCGAATTCGCCGACCGAATCCGGCTTGGGCGCGTGCCGCTCGCCAACAGTCTCTCCCGGGCGGGTGGCCTGCCGCGGTCGTCCTGGGGTATGACGGTTACCCATTTCGGCCTGGCGGTAACCATTGCCGGTATTACCGGTGCTTCGCTATGGCGTACCGAAGCAATCCAGGAAATGAAACTCGGGGAGAGCGTTCTGGTTTCCGGCTACGAGTTTACCCTCGACAAGGTCGAAAATATGCGCGGACCCAACTATTTCATCGAGCGCGGCACTTTCACGGTGCGGCTGGATGGAGAAGTCTACGCTGTGATGGAGCCGGAAAAGCGCCGCTACTTCGTGCAGCAGCGCGAGACGACGGAAGCCGCCATCTACACGACCTTCATGAAGGACCTCTATGCCGTTCTGGGGGATCGGAATGGCGACGTCTGGGTGACCCGCATCTACCATACGCCGCTGGTGCCCTGGATGTGGATGGGGTCCTTGTTGATGATCCTTGGCGGATGCTTGTCGCTAAGCGACCGGCGCCTGCGGGTGGGCGCTCCAAAGCGTCACGCCGCCGCCCCGGCCAATGCCCAGCTTGCGGGAGCCGAATAACGCGATGACAATCCGCCGTATATTATATCTGCTGCCACTGCTGGTTTTCCTCGGCATATCCATCTATTTCGCGATCGGCCTCGGGCTGAATCCCAAGGAACTGCCGTCCGCGCTGATTGACAAGCCCGTTCCTACAACCGACTTGCCGCCCCTTATGGAGACGTTGCCTGGCATCGCGACAGAGGATTTTGGCGGCGAGGTGGTTGCCGTAAATGTGTTCGCGTCCTGGTGTATCCCTTGCCGGGTCGAACATCCTCTCATTACCCGATTGGCCGAGGACGAAGGGGTTCCGGTCTTCGGTTTGAACTGGAAAGACGAAAGGCCCGATGCGATCGCCTGGCTGAATGAACTGGGTAATCCCTATTCGCGCATCGGCCACGATCTCGATGGACGAGTCGGTATTGACTGGGGCGTTTATGGCGTGCCCGAAACCTATATCGTCGATAAACAGGGGCGCATCAGATACAAGCATGTCGGCCCCCTGTCCCCCGACTCATTGAATAACGAATTCTTGCCCGTGGTCCGGGAGCTGCAAGCCGAATGATTTTCTGGATAGTCGCCATGCTTATGCTAGTCGGCTCGATTGCCGCACTGGCTCTCCCCCTTCTGCGGGATAACACCGCGGGAACGAACGAGGCCGCCTATGACCTCGAGGTCTATCGAGACCAGCTTTCGGAACTGGAGCGCGACCATGCCCGCGGCGTGATCAGCGCCGACGAGATGGATGCGGCCCGCAACGAGATCGCCCGGCGAATGCTGACTGCCGATGCGCGGCTGCAGAAATCCGGGCAAGCCGGTGGTCTGCTGGGCCGTGGCTCCACCATGGCCATAGTGGGGCTAATCGCCGTAGTGGTTTCCGCCGGCTCGGTGCTGCTTTATCTGGAGGTGGGCAATCCAGGCGCTCCGGACATGCCGCTTGCGCAGCGCGGGGATTTGGGGGGACCGGTTGCCGGCGGCCAGGATATGGGCGCGCAGATTGCCGAATTGCAGAAGGCCGCCGAGGAAAATCCCAACGATGCACAAGGCTGGCTTCACTTGGCAGGCGTTTATGCATCGCTGGAAAGGTATGGCGAAGCGGCTGAAGCGTACCGCCGGGCGATCGAGGCGGGCTTTGTCGCCCCGACGGTAAAGGGCGATTACGCAGAGGCACTGCTGATGGCCGGCGAAGGAACGGTCACTCCTGAAATCCGTACCATATACGAAGAAATACTGGCGACGAACCCGAACGACCCACGCGCTTTGTTCTACCTCGCGAGGGCCGACTATCAGGCCGGCAAGACCCGCGAGGCCCTGGATCGGTGGTCGCTGTTGATCACGTCGTCGCCGGCCGACGCCCCTTGGCTGCCGATCGTTCGCGATAACCTGGCCCGCGCGGCGAACGATCTTGGCCTCGACGTTGCCGAAGTCATGCCGGAGCCGTTGCCGGCTGAACGCCGCGGAGCCCCGATGTTCGCGGACGAGCAGCGCGCCGAAATGGAATCAATGAGCCCCGAGGAGCGTCAGGCGATGATCCGCAGCATGGTGGACGGGCTTGACGCCAGGCTGCAGGAAGACCCGGATGACCTGGAGGGCTGGAAAAGGCTTATCCGCGCAAGGGTGACATTGGATGAACGCCAGGCCGCCCAGGCGGCGCTGGACCGGGCGATGGAAGTTTTCGCACAGGCGCCTGAGGCGACAGGCCAATTGACGGAACTGGGCCGCGAGCTTCAGCTCAACCTGTCACAGCACTCCACCGACAAGGCGAATATCGCCGGTATGGTCGAACGGTTGGCCGCCCGGATGAAGGATACGCCTGACGATCTGGAGGGCTGGGTCATGCTCGGCCGCTCTTACACCGTACTGGGCGAGACCGAGAAGGCCCGCGAGGTGATCGATAACGCCGCGCGGCTCGCGCCGGATAATCCAGACGTTCTTACCCTGCAGGCCCGCATGATCCGCGCCGCAAATGGCGGCAAGGACGATGAAGCGACTATCGCGATTCTTCGCCGCGTACTCGATATGGCGCCCGATAATCCAGAGGCCCTGTGGTTCCTCGGGAACGCTGCGGCGGATGCCGGGAATCCGGCTGAGGCCCGGCAGTTGCTGGAGCGGTTGCTGGTGCAGATTCCGGACGGAAATCCGCAAAAAGCGGTCATTCAGCAGCGCATCGACGAAATCGGCGGCTGACCGAAGGCTGGCCGCTCAGGCGACCAGACGGTGGCAGCGCATTGCTTCGTAAATCTCCGTCAGGTCGGCCAATAGAGGTTTTACACGTTCGGGCAGGGGCTCCGTTCTCGGCTTCCATGTCTGGAAACCGGCAGATCTGTTCACGTTGTCGTACCAGTATTTCGCCCAGACGCCGTCGCTGTCGCGCGGGCCGGGCGGCCATGACAGCATTGCCGGGTCGAACGGCACTTTCAGTGCGTCGCAGAGCGTCCGCAACGTGCCTTCGGCATCCGTTCCTATATCGCGGGCATCGATCACCGGCGGCGTCTTGCCGGTCAGTTCCCGCACCCGCTCGAACAGCCGGTGCTGGTCCGGAAAACCGGTATCCTGCAGCGTGACGGCTTCCATCACCTTTGACATGGAGAGCAGTACCTCGGCCGGATCCCGGATAAGGAAGGCATTGCTTACCGAGCCCAGCCAGTCGTCTTCTATATGCGGCAGCATGTGATGCGCCATGTGCTTCTGGTAATGAATCACCTTGCCACCAGGAATCGGACCGATGATGGCCTCCACGACCTTGCGCCAGTCGGTTTCATGGGCGGCGAGAATTTCCGGAATGCCAGGATGGTCAGGCTCGTGCCGGGTCAGGTAATGGGCATAAAACGGCTCGTCCCAGACCATGCAGTCTGTCCTGTTGCCCCAGGACCGCAGCAGTGCCGTGGAAACATTGCGTGGCCCGGACCACATGGCGATGCGAGTTCCGGTCATGGCTCTACGCAGTAAGCGGCGGCGGGCATTCGAGATCGACCAGATCACGATAGAGCTGGCGCAGCCGACGCGTCACCGGGCCCGGCGTTCCGTCTCCGAAAATCCGGCCATCCAGTTCGCGAACCGGCGTCACGCCCCCGAAGCTGCCGGTGACGAAGGCCTCCTCGGCGCCATATGTCTCGGTCAGCGAGAAATCGCGCTCTTCCGCATGGATGCCGGTTTCCCGCGCCAGGGCCAATATATTGGCCCGCGTGATGCCGTTCATGCAGTAACGGCCGGTCGAGGTCCATAGCTCACCCTTGCGAACGATGAAGAAGTTTGTCGAGTTGCAGGTCGCGACGAAGCCGTGCGGGTCCAGCATCAGCCCCTCGTCGGCGCCGGCCTTGGCCGCCTGCACCGCGGCGGTGATGCAGTTCAGCTTGGAGTGCATATTCAGCTTGGGGTCCAGCACGTCCGGCGCACCGCGGCGCACATGCACGGTGAACAGCTTCATGCCCTGTTCCGCCACTGTTTCACTGGCCTGCTTGTGCTCGGCGATGATGACCACCGTCGCCTTGCCGACATTGACCCGCGGGTCCTGATAGGGCGTGGATTTAAGTCCGCGGGTCACCATCAGGCGCAGGTGAACCCCGCTCTCCATATCGTTTGAGTCGACGGTCTGGCGCAGCGCCGACGTCAATTCCTGGCGCGACAGGCCGATATCCAGGTCGATTGCCTTTGCGCCCTCAAAGAGCCGGTCGAGATGACGGTCGAGGAAGGCGAAATTGCCATTATGCAGGCGGAGTCCTTCCCAGACGCCGTCACCCATCAGGAACCCGCTATCGAACACCGAAACCATCGCCTCGGCCCGGGGCTTCATTTCTCCGTTTACATAGATCAGGACCGAGGCATTGCGCGGATCCTCGGTAAAGGCGTGAGCACCGCTTTCCACTTCCGATCCTCCCTGTTATCGCCGCAAAACGGCTACATCGCCGATCTCAATTTCATATTGCCTGGCCGCGCTACCGCTATTAACGGCTATTTCGACCAGTCCCAGCGAGTTTTCGTACCAGAAACCCTGGCTCTCCGCGACATCGCCAAAAGTGCGGGCTCTTGAGAACAGTTTTCCGTTGATCTCGAGCGTAACCCCGTCGCTCAACCCGTTTGCACGAAGCCCTGTCATGACATTACCGAAACCGTCGATATAGATCGCCTCGGCCAGGTCATCGGGCCAGTTCGCGCCAGGACGCGATAGGTCTTCTCGCCAGCCCTCCGCGAACGGCGTGCTATCCGGCCAGCTGCCCCTGGCCAGCATGGCCGCGACGGGTGCGAAAATGTCCCTGCCATGGAAAGATGAACTCATACGGTCCGGGCGCCAGTCAATCCTCCAGGTCTTTGCACTGGCGGCTCTGCGTTGCACTATTTCGAACAGCCCGTTGCCCGGCCCAACAAACAATACATCGTCGGCCGAGACGATGACCGGTGGGCGCTCGCCGCCTACGCCTGGGTCGACAACCGCCAGACAGACGCTTCCGGGGGCCACTTCCGACGATAGCGCCGCCAAAAGATAGGCTGCCCGGAAGGGATCGTGCGATGGCGCATCATGCATCAGTTCGATCGTCGAGACTTCCGGAGCAGAGCGCGCCAATACGCCCGTCAGTTGCCCCCTGTAGGGTCCTCTGAGGCCATAGTCGGTGAAAATCTGGATCATTGCCGGGACTTCGTTTCAACTCGATAGCGAAAAGCAACTAATGCATGGACCGATATCCGCTTGCAAGCTGCTGTCGCCCTTGACGGGAAGACGGAATTGGGGAAGGTCAATAGCTGACCTGATTCAACCAGACCGCAGACCGGTATGCAGATTCTTCACTACAGCCTGATTGCCATTGCAATGCTCGTCTCTCTCGGCGCAGCCGCAATGGGAGGAATCCGGCTATCAGGGTGGGCGAGCGACGGCGGGTCGTTGTTGCCGGTCATCGTGTGGGGGGCGGTATGGATCGTTTCAACCGCAATCCTCGTGCTTGAATTAATTCATGCAGGGGCAAGACGCAATCCCGGCGGCAGGCTGGAATCGATTGCCGAGGGAATGCCGGTCGGCTTTGCGCTTCTCGATTCCCGAGACAATCTTGTCGTGAGTAATGAAATCTTCAGGCAGACCATTTCCGATCCTGCCGTTTTGAGTGATGGCCGTGAAGAGTTGGATATTGGTCCCAAAGGCCGAATAAGGCTGATGCACCGCCAGTTGGCCGATGGCGGCAAGCTGGTGGTCGGGATCGATATGACGCGCGAGGTCGAATTATCGAATGAAAAATACGAAGCCACTGCCAGGTTAAATCAGCTGGTAGGCGCTGCCGCCGACTGGACCTGGGAGACCGACGTCCTGCACCGTTTCACGGCAGCGGCAAAGGTTGACGATGATCGCGTCTGCCCGAAATTGGACGGTATGGTCGGATACAATCTTATGGAGTTGGCGCAAGACAATATCGGTATGTCCGACTGGACAACGGAAGAGTGTCTGCGCGAAATGGAACGGCATGAGCCGCTTCAGGATCGTAGCCTGAGGCTCGTTCTCGACGGGTCGGTATGCGCAGTACGGTTGTCCGGGGTGCCAAGATACGATGCGTCAGGGGAATTCCTTGGCTATCAAGGAGTTGGAAGGCGGGAGGCAGAGGCGTCGCAGACTGAAACATTGGCCTATGCGAGCCGGACACCCGAAGAAGCCTCGACGCCTGGCCGGCTCTTGCTGGTTGACGATAGCGTTACCAACCGCCGGTTGGTGGAAACGATCCTGAAAAGGATGGGGTATGAGGTCGCGTCCGTGGAGGGCGGCCGGGAAGCTATCGAAGCTGTGCGCACAGGAGAATATGCCGCGGTGCTGATGGATATCTGGATGCCGGAAATGGATGGTTTCGAGGCTACAGCCCAAATTCGTGCCTTGAAGCCGCCGCTTTGCGAGATTCCCGTCATCGCCATGACGGCGCATGTCGGGGATGAAGAACGGCGCAAATGCCTCGAAGCCGGTATGAACGAGCATGTCGCGAAACCGATTGACCGCGCCCATCTTGCGTCGGTTCTCCGCGAATTCATCGGCCCGGCAACAGGGATGTTGCCGGAGACAGAGTCAGATGCACTGATTCCTCCGATACAGGTGGGGCTCGTAAATGACGAGGTACTGAATCAGCTTCGGACCGATGCCGGCCCTGCCCTCGTCGAAGAGCTGATAGAGGCTTACATGGCGGAGACCGACGATCGGTTGGCCCGGTTTCCATTGGCCCTGGAAGCCAGGAATTTAGACGAAATCGGTGCCGACGCCCATTCCATGAAGAGCAGTTCGGGCACGTTCGGGGCGCTGCAACTGCAGGCGCTCGCTGCGCGGGTCGAAGCGGCGGCGATGGCCAGAGATCTCGATGCCTTGACGGATGCAGGGAGCGAGTTGCCGGAACTCGTGGCCGCGACGTGGGGGGCTTTTGCGGAAAGGGGATACCGACGGAACTGACGGCGAAAAGGCAATTTGCCTTCCTCAGCCCTCTGCTTCCTCGCTTTCCCAGGACAGCTTCTTGCGATAGATGGTCGAGGGTGAGACCCCAAGTTTCGCGGCCGCTTTGGGAATGTTGCCGTCACAGGCTTCTATCGCCCGTTCGATCACATCCCGCTCTACTTTCCACAAGGGCTGGATAGAGCCGTCTTCGGCCGCCAGGGGTTCCCGCGGCAAGTCGTCGCCCGCTGTAGTCTTTGCATCAGCGGACTCTGCTGCTGACGGCGGCGCGGGCGGCGCTGCGGCGGCGACACGGTTCAATGGCGGGGGCAGCATTTCCAAGGTGACCGCCTCGCCATCGTTCAGTACGACGATATTGCGAATGACATTCTGCATCTGGCGAATATTGCCGGGCCACTTGTATGACGCGAATACCGCCTCCGACTTTTCATCAAACCTGTTGAAGGCTTTGCCCTCCTCAGCGGCATACTCCACGAGGAAATGGCGTGCGATTTCGGTTACGTCGCCATCGCGTTCGCGCAGCGGCGGCAGGTGAATCGGGACCACATGCAGGCGGTAATATAGATCCTCACGGAAATTTCCCGCTTCAACCTCTTCCAACGGGTCGCGGTTGGTCGCGCAAACGAAGCGCACATCCACTTTTTCGGTCTTGGATCCACCGACTTTCTGAAATGTTCCGGTCTGGATAAAGCGCAGAAGCTTGGTCTGCAGCGACAGGTCCATTTCGCAGATCTCATCGAGGAACAGAGTGCCGCCGGAAGCCCGCGACGCGGCGCCTTCCCGGTCCGTGTGGGCCCCGGTGAAGGCACCCTTCACATGGCCGAAAATTTCCGACTCCATCAGGTCCTTCGGAATCGCCCCGCAATTGATGGCAATGAAGGGGCCATTCTTACGCGGGCTCTGGCCATGTATAGCCGAGGCAGCGACCTCCTTGCCGGTTCCGGATTCGCCGGTAATGAAGACCGTCGCCTTCGAGGCCGCCGCGGCATCGATCGTCCGGTAAACCGCCTGCATGGCCAGCGACGACCCAATAAATCCGCAGTAACTGTCGCGGGCGCTGAACTGCATCTTTTCGACGATCGCCGACAGCGAGCGATGTTTGACCGCGTTCCGTATGGTGACGAGAAGTCGCTCTGCATTGAAGGGCTTGACCAGGAAATCATAAGCGCCGGCGCGCATGGCCTCTACGGCGACATTGATCGACCCATGTGCGCTTATGACCACCACCTCGCAAGGCAATTCACGCGTCTGGATTTCCTTCAGGATATCCAGGCCATCCATGTCGGGCAGTTTCAGATCCAGAAGAATCGCGTCGGGCGGCCCCTCGGTGATCGCCTGCAAGGCCTCCTTGCCGGTGCCGACAACCGTCACCGCAAGATCCTCGTCCTTGAGATATTGATCGTATAGACGCGCCAATGACGGCGTGTCTTCAACCAGGAGTAAGGAGCCGCTACTCATATGCCAATGTCTTCTTTCCCCCTTGCCAGCCAACAAGCTTTCATATAGCTGGCCGCAATCAAGCTTCAATCCCCACCACCCAAAGCTTGAAAGCATTAACCGAATGCCAAGGATAACAGAGCCGATGGTGGTTCTGGCAAGTGATAATTGTATCGCATTGCATATATCCTGAAAATTTCTGATAAACAGACCGAAATGGATTAAGATTCGTTGTTGTTCGGAAGGTTTTACGGTGGATTGTATTCAACTCTGAAGGGAGAAGCCGATGGGGCGGCTGAATGGCAGGACCGCATTGATAACCGGAGCGGGGTCCGGCTTTGGTGAGGGGATCGCCAGGAAATTCGTGGAAGAAGGCGCGCAGGTCGTAATTTGCGATATCAATGACGATGCCGGCAGGAAGGTTGCCGATTCTCTTGGTTCTGCCGCGACCTTTATTCATATGGATGTCAGCCGCGACAGGGACGTGGCCGCCGGCGTCCGGGTAGCTATGGAAAAGTTCGGCCGCCTGGATATTCTGGTGAACAACGCCGGTTATACGCACCGCAACGGACCGATGCTGGAGGTGTCGGAGGAAGAGTTCGACCGAATTTACGCCGTCAATGTGAAATCGATCTATCTCGGTGCACGCCATGCGGTGCCTGTATTCCGGGCGCAGGGTGGCGGCGTTATCCTGAATATCGCATCGACTGCAGGGGTGAGGCCACGGCCGGGGCTGACCTGGTATAACGGCTCCAAGGGCGCCGTCATCACCTTGACCAAGTCCATGGCGGTTGAACTTGCCCCTGATCAAATCAGGGTTTGCGCGTTGAATCCCGTGGCGGGTGAGACCGGCATGCTGCATCTGTTCATGGGCGAGGATACGCCCGAACGTCGTGCTCAGTTTCAGTCGACGATACCGCTGGGTCGGTTCAGCCAGCCGCGCGACATCGCGAATGCAGCGCTTTTTCTGTGCTCTGACGAGGCGGAATTCCTGACCGGTGTCTGCATGGAGGTCGATGGCGGGCGCTGCATTTGAATGCCAATTGCGATCAAATGCATACTTCTTGAACTTTACTTGTAGCCCGGAATTGTTCAGATTAGCCCCATGACTGACAATATCCTGCTGGAAACCGTCGAGGCCGAGATTGTCTGCACCCAGTGCGGCAACAAGGTGAAGCGGACCATTGCCTGGCTGAAGACCAACGGCATGTATGAATGCCCGGTTTGCGGCGACGAAACCGATTTGCGAACCGAGGAATGGACCGCCAGGATCCAGGCCTATATCGACGCCTGTACGGGGTTTGACGAATAGGCCGGTTTTGATGGCTCAGTGAAATAAAAAACCGCCCGGGGAAAAGACCCGGGCGGTTTTCTTTCAACGGCTTGCGTCTTGCCTATTCGCGATTACCCAGGAACCGCAGCAGGAGCAGGAAGAGGTTGATGAAATCCAGAT
>JBFFGY010000022.1:0-13162 GCA_041557215.1 Alphaproteobacteria bacterium | reverse complement strand
GGCCTGGATTTTGCCACCGCGAGCTTTGCCGAGATCACCTCAGTCGATCCGTCGGAGGCCCGCGCCGAGGCCGACGAGCAGAAAGTCCAGTTCGCTGAATACGGGGACAGGCTACCCGCTCAGTTGGAGGCCCAGCGCCAGGCGCTGATTGCGCGGCTGTAGGCCGCGAGCACCCTCCCGTCAAAAGAGCCCCCCGGAGGCGCGGGGGGCTGTAACAGGCTCAGTTTGGAGGCTTTATGGGCCCTGGCCGACGTGTTAAGGCCGGGCCCGGTGGTCAAGTGGGACCGGCGGACAAGCAGCTACAGGCCCGAACCTGTGCCGGCCGGCCGAATATGCCGGACCAATCGACAGGGAGCGTTGGGCAGGCCAGCCCGAAGGCTTTGGAGGAGACATGCCCATTGCATCCGCCGTCGAAGCGGTTGGCGATGCGCGTCGGCGATGGGGCGTGGGCCGGCACGACGGCCTTGGAGGAGGCCCGTTCGGCCCCGGCGCTCATGGTCCGGTTGAAACCGGCGGCGCGTGGCCTGGCAAGACAGGGTTCGGGGCGCGAAGCCGCGTCCCCGGCTGGGGGACGTCTAAGGGCGCTCCCGTCCTCACGGAACAGATGGCCGGCGGCGTTGCTGCTGCAACGCAGATCGGACGTAACAAGGAGAGCTTCGATCCGCACGGCCAAATCCTCCACGGGTTCAGGATGCCTTCATGTCCCATGAATCAGTGAAGCAATCCCCATGCCATCCGGCCTGGAAGAATTCGCCTCTGTAATACAAACGGATAGGGTTTCCGCCCTATCGAAGAACGGCGCGCTACTGTGGAGAAACCGTGACAGATGTCAGGATTTCGTGACAGTCTGGCGCAACATGCCCAGCCTCCCTACATAGGCGGATAGATATTGCGGTCCTGAAGGGAATAGATCGCCCTCCCCATACGTTAGTATCATGTTTAACGCTTTGTTAAGCGGCGCCTGGGTGGGGCGTTGCGTTTTGCGGCTCGGTTGAGGTGCGACCGTCTGCGGTCCGGCGCGGGGAGATGCGCGACGGTGCCTTCCTGCCCATGGCGGCGCGACGCTGTCAGGAAAGGACACGTCCCATGCAGGCGACCAACGATGACACCCCCCTGCCCCCGGCCCCAAGCCACGGCGAATCGGGCAACCGCCAACCCGACTGTTACCCGCGCACGCAACAACTGCGAGCCCTGCTCGACTTCTGGAACGCCGCGCGTGGGGAGCGCCCCTTCGTCCTGTGGCCGGCGCTGCATCCGCGCGAGATCGTCGAGCTGCTGCCGCTGGTCTTCGTCCTCGACGTCGAGGACCACCCGCGCCGCTATCGCATCCGGCTTATGGGGACCGAAATCGTCAAGCGCTTCGGCGGCGAATTCACCGGCCGCTACATGGACGAACTCGATTTCGGGACGGCGCAGGCGCAGGTACTGGCCGATTATGGCCTCGTGGCCGACCGGGTGGCGCCGCATTTGGCCTTCTCCGACTACCACCAGGCGGACGGGCGCCATATTCGGGCGGAAAGGCTGGCCCTGCCGATGTCGACGGACGGGCGGCGGGCCGACCGCATCCTCGGCGAGGTGGTGCATGTGCCGTTCGGCAGCGGGCAGGGGCACGGGATTATCGGACTCGGCGGGCGCGGCTAGGGCGCGGCAACGCGTTCCGGGGGCCGGGCGGCGCGCGCCGCAAGAAACTGTGCGAAACTGACGCGGCTAACTCTATAGCGACTACATCGCGACTACACCGATCTCTACCGGGTATGACGCTGGAAGCGCTACCCGGCGGGGCGGTGCCGACTACAGCAGGAAGTGGTGGCTCATCGCCCGGGCGAGGTCGTCGCCGAAGCTCTCGCCCGTATGGATCACCGGTACCGATTTGGGCAGCAGATTCAGATTGCTGTCATTGTCATCCAGGCTGGTCAGCACGGCCACCGGAGTGTTGCGGGTCTCAGGCATGGTGGCCAGCGCGGTGGCCAAGTCTATACCGCTCAATCCCGGCAGGATCGCTTCGACAATCACCATGTCGGGACGCGTGCGCACCGCTGCCTCGAAGGCCTCGAAGGGGGAGGTGACCACCGTGGTGCGATAGCCGCAGGCCTGCATCTCACGCTCGACAATGCCCGTGGCGGCATTATGGGCCATTACCAGCATGACCTCGACATCCAGGGTTTCGTTGTCGTCCACCCCCAGAACCCGGGGTCGGGCAGGCAGCCCGCGAACCAGGATCGATGGATCGGCATCGCCGGCAATGCCGCCATTGATCACGTTCTGCATGCTGTCCATGAAGGCGCGTATTCCCGGCACCGACCAGTCGGCGATATGGTCGATGGCATTGAGGTAATCTTCCAGCCGCGCGGCTACCAACCCCAACAGGGTCATGCCGAAATTGCGGGCCTGGCCCTTGGTCTCGAAGGCGAAATAGCGCAGGGCCTCCAGGTCGCCGCCCTCGGCGAGGGCGCGATCCAGCGTCACCAGCTTATCCCCGGTACCGTCCAGGAAGTCCTGGCGCATATATTCAATCATTTCGGCCGACGCGCCCGTAATAACGCCACCGACCACCGCCTGCTTGTGCTGAGCCACTGTCTCTCCGCCTAGGCTTGCTGCTAACGTATTGCCATGCCCCACAGCATAAGGCTCAGGGGCTAAGGATCAGTTAATACAGGGTAATTTCGCAAAGAACCCCGTTTAATTATGGTTCAGTTGCCCGGCGCCGAACAGGGTATCCCAGGCCTCGTCGGACCGCGTCACGGCGGCGCCGCGGTCGGCGAGCACGGCAATGGCACGCTGCACCGCCGGACGTTCCGACATCTGCTGCCACCAGCGTTTCAGATTGGGATGGTCGTCAAGAGTCTGGCCTTGCCGTTCGGGACGCCGCAGCCAGGGCCAGATTGCCATATCGGCGATGCTGTAATCCGGTCCGCCTATCCATTCGCTCGCCGCCAGCCGGCGGTCGATCACACGGTAGAGGCGGGTTCCCTCGTTTGTGTAACGCTCTATGGCGTATGGTATTTTCTCTTTCGCATAATGCCGGAAATGATGCACTTGGCCGAGCATCGGCCCCACCCCGCCCATCTGGAACATCAGCCATTGCAGCACCGTATGGCGCGCCCGGGGCTCGTTAGGCAGGAACTGCCCGGTCTTCTCCGCCAGATAGATCAGGATTGCGCCGGATTCGAACAGCGAAAAGGGCTCGCCGCCAAGGCCGTCCTGGTCGACGATCGCCGGAATCCGATTGTTCGGCGCGATCTTCAGGAAGTCGGGCTCGAACTGCTCGCCTTTGTTGATATCGACCGGGATCACCCGGTACTCCAACCCGGTTTCCTCCAGCATGATATGGATCTTGTAACCGTTCGGCGTCTGCCACGTATAGAGGTCGATCATTGCATCCCATTCCTTTATCGGTACTTTTTCCAGCGGCATGCAAAATAACACCCAAGCGGCATTCGGAAAGTCACAAGCAAGTGACGGTACTGTTACCGCGCGCCGAAATTCTGCACCCAGTAATGCCGCATATCGATCTTCCCGCCGTCGCGGTCGACCAGCACATAGCCGATACCGATCTCCTTGTAACGCGGGTTCAGGATATTGGCCCGGTGGCCCGGACTGTGCATCCAGCTGTCCACCACCTCGGCGGCGTCTTCCTGACCGGCGGCAATGTTTTCCGCCACCGCGCGCCAGTCGTAACCGGCATTGCGGACCCGCTTGCCAAGGTTCGGCTCGTCAGGACAGAGGTGCTCGAAGCAATCATTGTCGGCCATGAACCGGGCATGGAACTGCGCCGACCGGGTCAGCTTTTCATTCAGCGCAAGCGGCCCTGCCCCATGTTTCCCGCGTTCGATATTGACCAGCCGCACCACCTCCGCCGCCAACACGTCCAGGTCCTCGATGGCCGGCGCGGCGAAACCGATGGCCCAGTAATGGCGGTACTTCGTGCCGTTCCCGCCATATCCCACCGCGACATGGCGGAAAGCGGGGCTGAGCACCATGTCGCGGCCCCAGTCCTCCGACATCATTTCGCGGATCATGGCCTCGGCCGACCCCTGGCCGGCGCTGACATAGAAACGCGAGGACTGCGCCCGGTAGCCGGCATCGCTGAGCCGGGCATCGGTCTTGCGCCCGCCACAGTCGAAATCGACGCAGACATTTCCCGCCATCGCGCCCGCATGCGCCCCGGTCGCCTTCGCCAGCCTGGCGTCCGCCTCCAGCGGCGACATCCCCGCCTTCTTGCGCTGCAGATTGATCAGCCTGACCAGGTCCTGCTGGGCGGTCGCGCCCGCCACCTTGCCCTCGTTAGAGATATGCACCTTCGGCCCGCAAGCGCCCAGCAGCAGCAGGCCCAGCATCGCGAAGGGCAAAAGAATTATATTGCGCGGCATCACCTTCCCCCGGCGGTTTGTAACATCATCCGCCGAGGATAGGGGACCCCGGTAAAGGAATCGGTAACGGGGCGCGCAATGGCGCCCCGCCGTTTGGCTCAGGCAGTTTCAGTCCCTGAAAGTAGTAATCCCGGGGCACGCCGTCATACCGGCCCGATTTCATGCAGCAGCGTTTGAAATCTGCGTCCCGAACCGCAAGGACATGGATCCTTGCCGCCAAGTTTTTCGACGAGTTCCTTGTCGCCATGCACGACACGGTGGCCGCGCTTCACATGCGTTTCGGAAGGGAATCCCTTGCGGCGCTTCGATGTCCGCTCAAAAGGACGGCTGCAGGTCGCAGTGATCGATGCGTTTCATGGCACTTCTCCTTTTTCTTGTCGGTTATGCCATGCGGGCCCGGCGCCCGCGTGAGGGGCGCGTTGGTATCACGGGAACAGGGGAAAGCGCAAGAACCCGGCATCGTGCGACCTCATGCTGAGGAGCGGCAAAGCCGCGTCTCGAAGTATGAGGCCGCCCCGCCCCTACCCGTCCAGCTTCTTGCGCAGCAGTTCGTTGACCATCTGGGGGTTGGCCTTGCCCTGGCTGGCGCGCATGGTCTGGCCGACGAAGAAGCCGAAAAGCTTGTCCTTGCCGCCACGATATTCCTCGACCTTGTCCGGATTGTCGGCCAGCACCTTGTCGATGATGCCCTCGATAGCGCCGGTGTCGGTGACCTGTTTCAGGCCCTGTTCCTCGACGATCACCGCGGCTTCCTTGCCGGATTCGAACATCTCGTCGAATACCTTCTTGGCGATCGAGCCGGAAACCGTGTTGTCGGCGATCAGGTCGATCAGCCCGCCCAGCGATGCCGCGGACACCGGCGATTCGGTCACGTCCTTGCCGGCCTTGTTGAGCCGCCCGAACAGCTCCGAGATCACCCAGTTGGCCGCCAGCTTGGCGTCACGCCCCTTGGCCACCGCCTCAAAGAAATCGGCGGTCTCGCGCTCGGCGATCAGCACGCCAGCATCGTAGACCGACAGGCCGTAATCGGCGACGAAACGGTCCTTCTTCTCGTCCGGCAGTTCCGGCAGGGCGGCGCGCTGGGTCTCGACGAATTCGGGCGTGAGGGTAATCGGCAACTGGTCGGGGTCGGGGAAATAGCGGTAGTCGTGCGCCTCTTCCTTGGAGCGCATGGACCGCGTCTCGCCTTTCCCCGAGTCGTAGAGCCGGGTTTCCTGACTGATGGTGCCGCCATCCTCGATGATCTCGATCTGGCGCATCGCCTCGTACTCGATAGCCTGGCGCAGGAAACGCAGCGAGTTGACGTTCTTGATCTCGCAGCGCGTACCCAGCTCGTCGCCCGGCTTGCGCACGGACACGTTGGCGTCGCAGCGCAGCGATCCTTCCTGCATGTTGCCGTCGCAGGACCCGATATAGCGCAGGATGGAACGCAGCTTGGAGACATAGGCCGAGGCCTCCTCCGCCGAACGCATGTCGGGCTTGGAGACGATTTCCATCAGCGCCACGCCAGACCGGTTCAGGTCGATGAAGCTGCGGTTCGGGCTCTGGTCGTGCAGCGATTTGCCGGCATCCTGCTCAAGATGAAGGCGCTCGATTCCGACCGTCTTGGTTTCGCCGCCCTCCATGTCGACCAGCACCTCGCCCTCGCCGACGATCGGTTCCTCGAACTGCGAGATCTGGTAGCCCTGCGGCAGGTCCGGATAGAAATAGTTCTTTCGGGCAAACACGGAATGCAGGTTGATCTTCGCGCCCAGCGCCAGGCCGGTGCGCACCGCCTGTTCCAGGCAGCGCTCGTTGACCACCGGCAACATCCCGGGCATGGCCGCGTCGACGGTGCTGACCTGGCTGTTCGGCTCGGCGCCGAAAGCGGTGGACGCGCCGCTGAACAGCTTGGCGTTAGAGATTACCTGGGCGTGGACTTCGAGGCCGATCACGACCTCCCACGGGCCGGTGCGGCCCTCTAGCATTGTCATATCCGTGCTATCCGTCGAATGGTTTCGTCTATTGGTCCGCTGTAAACAGTACCGCCCGGCCATTCTTGGCCGCGCGCTCGAAAAAGCCGCGCATCAGGTCGAACCAGTCCCATGTCGCGTCGATTACGTCCTTGCCGTCGTCGGGGCTGTGCTTGGCGAACATGCCGTCCATCCAGGACCGGTCAAGCCCCTTCAGTGCCGCCGCGATCTCCTTCGCCTGGTCAGCCTCGATCAGGCGGATGATATGCGCCTTCTCGCTTTTCAGCACCTGCTGTCCGCCGAGGACGGCCAGGTTCAGCGGCGCTTCGCCCGCCTTGGAGTCCGGCGCCGGGCTGTTGGTGAGGCAGCAATGAATCGCCTCCCAGGCATCGCTGGTGACTTGCCCGTGCTCATCCTCGAACGCTTCCTCGATGGTGCCGAAAACCTCCATCTTCTCCGCGTCGTCAGCCGCGCCCAGCAGGGCATCGCGCTGTTCCGCGGTAATCGCATAATGAACGCCAACAAATCGCATTGACTGCTACCCTCCGGCAATAAAGTCCGGCTTCGCCTGGAAGTCCGCTGCCTCCTCCAAACTCCGCGCCGCGCGCAGCACGGTTTCCTCGTCGAACGGCCTGCCGATCAATTGCAGGCCCAGCGGCAATCCATCCGCTGACAGGCCGGCCGGAACGGAAATGGCCGGAAGCCCCGCCAGCGACGCCGGCACCGTAAATACATCGTTGAGATACATGGCGATCGGGTCGTCCATGTTCTCGCCCTGGCCGAAGGCCGCGTTCGGCGCCGTCGGGGCCAGGATCGCATCGACATGGTCGAAGGCCTCCCGGAAGTCCCCGGCGATGCGCGAGCGCACCTTCTGCGCCTTCAGATAATAGGCGTCATAATACCCCGCGGACAACACATAGGTGCCGATCAATACACGCCGCTTGACCTCGCGGCCGAAGCCCTCGGCACGCGTGTTCTCGTACATTTCCTGCAGGGTCTGGCCCGGCACGCGCAGCCCATAGCGCACGCCATCATAGCGCGCCAGGTTCGACGAGGCCTCGGCCGGGGCGACGATGTAATAGACCGCCAGCGCATATTTCGTGTGCGGCAGGCGGATATCGACCACCTCGGCGCCGGCCGCCTTCAGCCAGTCGACGCCCTGGTCCCACAGCTTCGCGATCTCGGCCGGCATGCCGTCCATGCGGTATTCCTTCGGGATGCCGATGCGCATGCCCTTGACGCCGCCTTCCAGCGCCGCCTCGTAATTCGGCACCGGCCGGTCCACGCTGGTCGAATCCTTGGGGTCAAAGCCGGCCATGGAGCCCAGCATGATGGCCGCGCCACGCACCGAACGGGTCATCGGCCCGGCCTGGTCCAGCGACGAGGCGAAAGCCACGATGCCCCAGCGCGAGCAGCGCCCGTAGGTGGGTTTCAGCCCGGTGATACCGACGAAGGATGCCGGCTGACGGATCGAGCCGCCGGTATCGGTGCCGGTCGCCGCCAGCGCCGCGCGCGCCGCCACGGCCGAGGCCGAACCGCCCGACGAGCCGCCGGGCACCAGCTTGGTCGTCTTGTCGTCCTTGCGTTTCCACGGATTTTCGACCGCGCCGTAATAGCTGGTCATGTTCGACGAGCCCATGGCGAACTCGTCCAGATTCACCTTGCCCAGCATTACCGCGCCGGCATCGAACAGGTTGGCGGTGACGGTGGATTCGTAGGTCGGGTGGAAACCGTCCAGGATATGGCTGCCAGCGGTGGTCAGCACGCCCCTGGTGCAGAACAGGTCCTTGATGGCGATCGGCAGCCCTTCCATCGCGCCCGCCTTGCCGGCGGCGATCCGCTTGTCGGATTCGGCGGCCATTTCCAGCGCCTTCTCCGGCGTCTCGGTGATGTAGGCATTCAGCGGCCGCGCCGCCTCCACCGCCTTGATGTGAGCCTCGGTCAATTCGACGGAGGTGAAATCGCCCTTGGCCAGCCCGTCACGGGCCTCGGCCAGGGTCAGGCCGGTCAGTTCGCTGCTCATTCCACCACCTTCGGCACGGTATAGAAGCCCATTTCTGCCTCCGGCGCGTTGGCCAGCACGTCGTCGGCGCAGTCGCCGTCATTGACTTCGTCCTTGCGCCAGCGGGCGGTCATCTCGACCACCGAGGTCATCGGCGCGACGCCGTCGGTATCGACCTCGTTGAGCTGTTCGACCCAGTCCAGGATCGTCGACAGCTCGCCCGAGAGCGGCTCCAGATCCTCTTCCGGCACATGGATACGGGCGAGATGGGCGATGCGCGCCACCGTGGCCTTGTCGAGCGACATTCCAGCCTCTTCACACTATCAAAACTCAGGTTCCGGCCCCCGTCCCGGAGGCCGCGCGGAAACTAACACCGGGCATGCGCGCGGGCAAGGGCGCAGCGCGGCTGTGGCGTTCCGGCAATTCGCCGACTACTATCGCGCCTTCCGTTTCCGGGGGACAGCCGATGCACGTCGTGGACATGTTTATAATGATCTCGATCGGGCAGGTCGTGGGATGGCTTGCCACGATCTATACGGAGAGCGACGAACGGCGCCTCGCCGGGCACCTGCTCGCCACCACGGCCGGGGCCTTTATCGGCGGCTATCTGTCGCTGTGGCTGGTTTCGGAATTTTCGAAGGCCAGCATGATCTTCTGTGCATTCCTTGGCGCGATAATCTTGCTGTATTTCCTGCGCTACAGGAAGCGCGACCTGTTCGCGCCGGAGCTGCGCCGGAAAGACGGGATAAGCTGTCGCGGCTGCGGCGCAGCCTTGCCACAGGCGGAAGCCAGGCCCTGCCCCTTCTGCGGAAAAGCCGACCCGACGAAATTCGCTTGGTCGGATATATCGATTAGAAAACAGGGCCCACCCATCGTGATGGCCATTATCTTCATGGTGGCCCTCTTTGTTGTCCTTGGGTGGTTCAAATCGCTCGAAATCAAGGGACCGCAACTCTCCCCCAACCGGATCGAGGCACAGGAGTGAGGCCGGGCATGGCCGGAGGGCGGCAATAGTTGAGACGGTGGGTTCCCGGAGCCATACCAAAGTCGTCACTGCCAAGCCTGGGTTTCCTCTTCGTAATACCAGAGCATGCCGAGGATTAACGAGTTCCGTTCGGCAAGGCTCGGCTGGCAGACGGAAATATATGCGGGCAGGCATGCAATATCCGTTCTGACCTTCCTGTCGAGTTCGGCGGCAATCGCCGGTCCGCCCTCTTCAATCAGCAGGTCAAGCAGGGCGCCATGATCGAAGATCGCGTAATCCGTCAGGTCGGCAACGACCTCCGGGTAAAGCTCGGTCTCGCCTCGCAGGTCGCGCAGCGCATTGATGTGATCGCCCCCGGCAACAAAAACCGCGAGAACCCGGTCGACGAACGGCCCCTGCTCCGCCCCTTGGGCCGCGCCGCACGGCGTGGCCAGGACCGCAAGCCAGATCAATGCGGCCACCGCCGCCTTCCGGAGCGGCATGCCAGCCATGGCGTGGTCAGGGCTGCAAACGTTCATTTTGGCGTCTTCCGGCCGGGCTATTGTTCGGTATCACCCTCCAGCAACGTCTCGCAATGTCGCAGACAAGCGTGCAGATACATTGCATCCTGCGAGAGTCCAACCCGCTCTTCGGAGTCCAGGTCCTCCTCGTCCCGCATGTTGAATTTCCGCTCTTCATAGTCCAGGTGATACAGATATTCCCGGAAGGCAAAGACCAGAACCTCCAGGTCATCCCTGGATAGGGACTCCATGAAATTATCGGCTTTCTGCCGGCGCGGTTGAGCTTTTTTCCCTGTATTCCGGGCCACATATCGTGCAAGCAGGTTACGCGTAGCCGTATATTTCTGTTCGAAATCCTTAATGGCGGCCCGTTTGCTCTGCGTGACCGCCGATTTATGGGCTTCCCCGCATACGTTCATGGCGCACCAGTTGAGCGCCTCCAATGTCATTTCCTGAAACTTCACCGATATCGGGCCGCACATCGCGATGCTCCGCCAATTGCCGGAAATAGAGTATCGCACGGCTACGCTACCCGAACATTAACACAACCACCCTATGAGCTTACCGCCAGGCAATTGCCCCGGCGGCCTGCCGGGGGTAGGTTGCCGCTGATCCAACCGCTGAAAGTCCCCGCCTCATGCCCATCGTCACCCTGTCAGTGCTTCGCGATGCCGTGCCGCGTGGGGGGCGGTTGATGGGGCTGGATCTGGGGTCGAAGACGATCGGGCTGGCGCTGTCGGATGCGGGGTTTGCCATCGCCTCACCGCTGGTGACACTCAAGCGCAAGAAGTTCACGGCCGACGCCCTCGAGCTCAAGCGCCTGATCGACCTGCATGTTGTGGGCGGGCTGGTGCTGGGCCTGCCGATCAATATGGACGGGACGGAGGGGCCGCGCTGCCAGTCTACCCGCCAGTTCGCCACCAACCTCCTGGAGAAGTTCGACATCCCCATCGCCTTCCATGACGAGCGGCTGTCGACGGCCGCCGTGGAGCGGGTGCTGATCGGCGAGGCCGACATGACCCGCAAGCGCCGCGGCGAAGTGGTCGACAAGATGGCCGCCGCCTACATCCTGCAGGGCGCCCTGGACATCATGGCGCGCTCTTAAATCACGAAGAAGACGATGGCCAGGAAATGGGCGGTGCTGCCGGCCAGGACGAAGAGGTGCCAGATGGCGTGATTGAAGGGCAGGCGATCCCAGGCATAGAAGGCGAGGCCGCCGGTATAGGCGACACCGCCGGCCAGCAGCAGGCCGGAGCCGCCCCAGCCCAGCCCGGCAATCAACGGCCCGGCCCAGGCCAGCACAAGCCAGCCCATGGCGACATAAAGCCCGATGCGCAGGCCGCGAAGCCGGCCGGCCCAGAAGATCTTCAGCAGGATGCCGAACAGGGCCAGCGCCCAGATCGTCGTCAGCAGGAACCAGTCCGGCCCGCCCGCCAGCACTAGCAGCGCGATCGGCGTATAGGTGCCGGCGATCAGCAGGAATATCGTGCTGTGGTCGAGAATCCTCAGGATGCGCTTGGTCCCGGCATGCGGGATGGCGTGGTAGAGCGTCGAAACCAGATAGAGCAGGATGAGGCTGGCGCCGAACACGGCGACGGCGGCAACCGACCATGGCGTGGGGCTGACCGCCGCCAGCACGACCATCACCACCAACCCGGCAATGCTGAGCGCTGCGCCGATCCCGTGGGTTATGGCGTTGGCGATTTCCTCGGCAAGGGATTCTCCCGCCTCGATCGGGTCGCGGTCGGTCATTGTTATTCTTGTATCCTTTCCACGAACCCGGTGGCTGATTCACCGTTGTTCGTATCATCCTCATGTGGGCATGCGCGGCACCGGCCGCAAGGCGTTCCGAACTGGAGGAACAAGACTCAATCTTTCAGGCCCGCACGCTATAAAGCCCTCTCCCCTCGCGGGAGAGGGTTTGGGTGAGGGGGATGGCTGCGAGTGTGTGCAACGCCGGTGACCATTACCTCTATCGGAAGGCCCCTGTCCGGGTTAACCTCACCATTATGATCAGCAAGACCGCCAGAACGCAACGCGCCAACCGGACCGAGGCGGAGATTCGCCTGTGGCAGCGCCTGCGCGACCGGCAACTGTACGGGGCCAAGTTTCGGCGTCAAACGCCAGTTGCCCCCTATATCGCCGATTTCATGTGCGACGAGGCGCGGCTGATCGTCGAGGTCGATGGCGGACAGCATAGCCTGGAAGCCGACACGGATCGAACCGCGTGGCTGGAAAGCCAGGGATTCAGGGTGATCAGGTTCTGGAATCATGATGTTCTGCAAAATACCGGCGGCATTCTGGAGCGGATTCAGGAGGAGCTGAAACCGGATAGAGACGAGCCCGCCTCGTCGGCGCCCCCTCACCGAAAACCTCTCCCGCCAGGTGAGAGGGCTTAATCCCATGCCCGATATCCTTTTCGCCCTTGCGCCCGTGTTCCTGCTGATCCTGTTCGGCTGGGGCTTGCGGCGCGGGGGGTGGTTCGGCGAGCAGTTCTGGGCCGATGTGGACCGGCTGGTGTTCTATGTGCTGTTTCCGGCCTATCTGTTGGTGCGCATTGCCGGGGCCGATTTACACGGGCTGCAGTTGGGGCCGATGGGCCTGGGGGTCGCCACCGGGCTGTTTGCCATGGCGGCGCTGGCCTTCGCGCTGAAACCCCTTTTGGGCCTGGACGGACCGGGCTTCGGCGCCGCCTTCCAGGGCTGCATGCGCCCCAACATCTATGTCGGCTTCGCGGCGGCCGAGGCATTGTTCGGGGTAGAGGGCGGGGTGCTGGCGGCGATCGTGGTTGCGGTCGGCACGCCGCTGGTCAATGTCCTCGCGGCCATCGTGCTGACGATCTACGGGCCGGGCGGCAATGGCAGCTGGGCGCGCGTCGTCTGGGCGCTGGCCCGCAATCCGGTGATCCTGGCCATCGCGGCGGGGCTGGCGATCAACCTTGCCGGGCTGGGCCTGCCGCCGGTCATCGACGACATACTGGCGATCATGGCGCGCGGCACGCTGGCCATGGCGCTGCTGTCGGTCGGCGCGGGATTGCATTTCGAGGCGGTGCGGCGCACGGGCCGCAGCGTGCTGGCGGTGACCGCGCTGAAGCTGGCCGGCCTGCCGGCGCTGACGCTGGGCGCCTGCATGATCTTCGGGGCCGAAGGCCTGGCGCTGACCGTGGCGGTGATGTTCGCCAGCCTGCCGAACAGCCCGACTTCCTATTCCATGACCCGCCAGCTGGGCGGCGACCACCGGATGATGGCCGCGTTGATTACCGTCCAGACACTCGCCGCCATGGCGACCATGCCGGCCGTGCTGTTGCTGCTGGCGCGGTTTGCGTAGGCGCTTCGCCATGACCATGACGCCCT
>JBFFGY010000021.1:0-13432 GCA_041557215.1 Alphaproteobacteria bacterium | reverse complement strand
GCTGACAGGCCCGAGGGCGTCGACACACCGCCCGTGCCACCTTCCAAAGCCGCTACCGCCTCTTCGAAGGCATAGCTCGTCGGCGTTCCGCGGCGGCCATAGCGGACCCTGGCGGTCTTACCGTTGCGGTAGGCTTCGAGCGTGGGAAACAGGATTGTGGAGGCATGATAGACCGGCGGATTGACCACCCCGTGATTTTCGAACGGGGCATTGCCGGCATGGCCCAGCAGGGTATCGTCTTTCATTCGATTTCCGCTTATGTTTGCGCCGCTTCGAAAGCGGGCCGTTAATGAGTCGGGCCGCATTCAAGCATTCCGGACGGTGCAATTCCAGCGGCTTTTGAAAATTGGAGGCACAGGGACAGGTGCAGAGGGAAAAGGTTGATTGCGTGGTGATCGGCGCGGGCGTTGTGGGGCTGGCCATCGCACGGCAAATGGCGTTGGCCGGCCGCGAGGTGGTCGTGCTTGAGGCGGAAGGCGAGATCGGGTCCCACACGAGTTCGCGCAACAGCGAGGTGATCCATGCCGGAATCTACTATCCGAAGGGCAGCCTCAAGGCCCGGTTCTGCGTTGCGGGGCGCGACTTGCTGTACCGCTATTGCGCGGAATGGGGGATCGCCCACCGGCGTTGCGGCAAGCTGATCGTCGCCAGCCGCAAGGCGGAGGAACCTGAACTGGCGCGGATTGCCGCGGCCGCAGCGGCGAATGGCGTCGACGATCTGAAGCAGATTGGCGCGGCGGAAATCGCCACCATGGAACCGGCTTTGACCGCTACTGCTGCGTTGCTGTCGCCCTCGACAGGCATTATCGACAGCCACGGGCTGATGCTGGCCTACCAGGGCGAGGCGGAAGAACATGGAGCGATGATCGCTTTCCGCGCGCCGGTTCTGTCCGGCCGGGTAGGCGAGGGCGGGATATTGCTGAGTATCGGTGGAGACGCACCGATGGAACTGGATTGCGGCACAGTCATCAACAGCGCGGGACTTGGTGCCACTGGCATTGCCGCGCGGCTGCAGGGTTTCCCGGCAAAATATGCGCCGCAACAGTGGCTGGCCAAGGGCAACTACTTTACGCTCACGCCGATGCCGCCTTTCAGCCGGCTGATCTATCCCGTGCCAGAACTGGGCGGGTTGGGCGTGCATCTGACGCTGGATCTTGCCGGACGGGCGCGCTTCGGTCCCGATGTTGAATGGATAGATAAGATGGATTACGCGGTCGACCCGGCGCGCGGCGAGCGTTTCTATGCCGCGATCCGCAAATACTGGCCGGACCTGCCGGACGATTCCCTGGAGCCTGGCTATGCCGGCATCCGCCCGAAGCTGGGGCCGAAAGGCACGCCGCCGGCTGATTTCGTCATAGAGGGGCCAGGCGTGCACGGCGTGGCGGGACTGGTGAACCTGTTTGGCATCGAATCCCCGGGGCTGACCGCCTCCATGGCGATCGCCGAGCATGTGGCGGAACTAATCTAAAAGGGCATGGCCTCAGGTCGCCCTAGGGTCCTTAATGCGGATGGATTCCTGATCGTAGGGCACGAAGCCTGCCTTCTGGTAGATGGGTAGGGCGGCCGGGTGGTCCAGGGTACAGGTATTGACCCACAAGCGGCCGGGATTGCGCTCCCAGGCGGAATCGATGGCCCAGTCCAGCAGATATTTGCCCAGTCCGAGGCCGATATAGTCTGGAATCAGGCCGAAATAGGCGAGTTCGATTTCGCCTTCCTGCCGCAGGTCCAGTTCCGCGTATCCGGCTGGCGCCCCGCCGTAATAGAGCACGCAGATTTCCACTTTCTCGTCCTGGACGATAGCCGCCAGGGCTTCGTCGGATAGCTTGTTGCGCTCATACCAGCGCCAGGGCTGGCCGACGGCATTGTAGAGATAATGGTAGAATCCGACCGTGGGCCGTTCGGCGCGGATCAGGGCGATTTTTTCCGTGAGGCGCGGTGGTTGTGCTGGGCCGCGTGCCGGCCGCTCGCGCATTTCCAGATAGGTGATGGTGACGTCCAGCATGTCCGGCTCGTCGCGGACCGGCGGCTCGACCAGCCATTTGGCCATGACGATGCGGTCCTCTGCTTTGTAACCCGCAGCCTCGTAGAATTTCTGTACGGGATTGCCCCCGCGGATCATCAGGTTGACCTTTGTGGCGCCCTGGGTCTTCAGCCAGTCCTCGGTATGGGTCATGATCGCCTTTCCCAGCCCCTCGCCGCGCCGGTCGGGCGAGACGGCAACATAATAGGGCCATGCCCTGTGGCCGTCGTCACCGGCCATGGCGCTGGCGACAATAGAGCCGGCCTCGTCGACCATGACGAAAATTTCCGATTGGGGCGCGGCCCGGGCCCGGGCGATGTCCGCATGCGGTTCGTTCCTGGGGCGCAGAAGGTCGCAGGCTTGCCAAAGCGCCACGACGGCCTCGATATCGCCGTCTTCTATCGGACGGATTTCCATGATTACGAGGTCTCGGTCGGAGAGTCTGGGTTGCCGACCCATTCGGTCCAGGATCCGTCGAAAACGGGCACATCCTTCTTGCCAACGAGATAGAGTCCGAGCGACAGGATGCAGGCGGTAACGCCGGAACCGCAACTGGTGAGCATCGGCTTGTCCAGGTCAACGCCCGCCTTCTCGAAGGCCGCTATAATCTCGTCTGCTGGCAGCATCGTCTTGTCGGCCCTATCAAGCATGCGGGTAAAGGGCAGGTTTATCGAGCCTGGAACGTGGCCGCTGGGCAAACCTTCACGGGGTTCGGGCTCGGTTCCGTTGAATCGCCCTGTTGAGCGCGCATCGATGAACTGTTCGCGCCTAGTCTTCATGTTGGTCAGAACCTGGTCGTATTCACGCACAAGGAAAGTATTTGTACGGGCTGTGAAATGGCGCTCCTGGGGAATGGTTTTCTCCGCGGTAACCGGGCGTCCCTCGGCCAGCCATTTACCCATTCCTCCGTCCAGCACGGCGACATCCTCGTGTCCGAACACGCGGAACATCCACCAGACGCGCGCAGCCGCCGACACACCGGTCGTGTCGTAGACTACGATACGGTTGCCGTCGCCCAGTCCCATTTTGCGAACCGTTGATGCGAACTTCTCCGGGCTCGGTATCATATGGGGCAGAGGGTTCGACTCGTCCTTGATCTCGTCGATATCGAAGAACACGGCGCCGGGGATGTGCTGCTCGTCATATTCGACCCGCGGATTTCGGTTTGCGGCCGGCATATGCCAGCTACCGTCAACCACCCGAACATCCGGCGCATCAAGATGTTCGGCCAGCCATTCGGTGCTTACCAGCGCGTCGGGATTCGCGTACCCCATTACATACCTCCCTTAACTCTCTATAGCATCAGGCAAAAACAACATTGACCCGACGATTTCTTTTGCCCTTGTTCTCGATCTTTGCAACGGCAACCCTCCCGATCTCTATGGTTCGCGCCACATGGGTGCCGCCACAGGGCTGAAGGTCCGTGCCCTCGACCTCCATCAGCCGGATGCGGCCGCTGCCGCGCGGTGGCTGGACCGACATGGTGCGGACCAGGTCCGGGTTGGCGTCCAGTTCCTCGTCCGTTATCCAGCGGTGGGAAAGGGGCAGATCCTGTTCGATCAGCCGGTTCAGTTCCGCGGTGATCTGTTCCTTGTCCAGCGTGTGGTCGCCGATATCGAAATCCAGCCGGCTCTTCTCGGCGCCGATCTGCCCGCCTGTAACGCCACAAGGCACTGCTGCGCAGAGCAAATGCATGCAGCTATGCATGCGCATATGAAGATACCGCCGGTCCCAGTCCAGTCGCGCGGTCACCTTCGTGCCGGCGGCGGGCAGGGGGGCGCCTTCGTCGCATAGATGGGCGATGGAGTCGCCGTCCTTGACCGTGTCGGTAATCGCCAGTTCCGATCCGTCGGCCAGAAGCAGCAGGCCGGTATCGCCTGGCTGTCCGCCGCCCATTGGATAGAACACCGTCCGATCCAGGACAATTTTTCCAGGCGTTGACTCCAGGACCGTGGCTTCGCATTCGCGCAGGTAGGAATCTTCACGGAACAGTTCTTCTGTCATGGCGTCACTCCAGCCAGGCAGGTGTCGGCAGGCCCTTCTGGCGAAGGAAAACCGGGTTGAACAGCTTGGACATATAGCGTTGCCCGGAATCGCAGAGCAGCGTCACGATCGTGTGCCCGGGTCCCATATGTTTCGCCAGCCGGATGGCCCCGGCAACATTGACGCCGCTGGACCCGCCCAGGCACAGCCCTTCCTCCTTCAGAAGGTCGAAGACGATGGGCAGGGACTCCTCGTCGGGAATCCGGAAGGGGACATCGACATCGATGTCCTCGAGGTTGGCCGTGATGCGGCCTTGGCCGATGCCCTCGGTGATTGAGGAGCCCTCGGCTTTCAGTTCGCCATGGTCATAGAAATTGAAGAGGGCGGAACCCGTCGGGTCGGCGATGCCTATCACCACATCCTTGTTGCGTTCCTTCAATGCCATGGAAACGCCACCCAGCGTGCCGCCGCTGCCGACCGCGCAGATGAAACCATCCACCTTGCCGTCGGTCTGGTTCCAGATTTCGGGCCCGGTCGTACGGTAATGCCCGTCGCGATTGGCGACATTGTCGAACTGGTTTGCCCAGATCGCGCCGTTGGGCTCGGTCTTCGCGATTTCTTCGGCCAATCGGCCGGAAACCTTCACATAATTGTTCGGATCCTTGTAGGGGACGGCTGGCACTTCGCGCAGTTCCGCGCCGGCCAGGCGGATCATGTCCTTCTTTTCCTGGCTCTGGGTCTCCGGGATGACGATGATGGTTCGATAGCCTCGTGCATCGCCGACCAGTGCCAGCCCGATGCCGGTGTTGCCCGCGGTGCCTTCGACTATGACGCCCCCGGGGCGCAGCGTTCCCCTGCGTTCCGCATCCTCGACGATGGCCAGCGCGGCACGGTCCTTGACCGACCCGCCCGGGTTCATGAACTCGGCCTTGCCCAGAATCGTGCAGCCCATGAGTTCGGATGCCTTATGCAGCTTGATCAGCGGCGTATTGCCGATGGCGTCGGTGAATCCTTCGCGAATATTCATGTGGTCCCTGTCTTTTTCCCTGGGAAGAGAGGCTGTCCGGAAGCGGCAAACTAGCCTTGGGCATGGGGCGGAATCAAGCGTCCCCGTTCAGCCATTTGCGGCGAAGCGCTTCTCGGTTAAGCGCTAGCCATTGCAGAGCGACGACCGCGGTCATGTTCGCGATGCCGCCATCTGCCAGTCGTTGCAGCGCCGCATCAAGCGGTTCGGTGAAGACACGGATATCCTCGCCTTCGTCAGCCAGCCCATGGATGCCGCCAATTCCCGCTGCATCGACGCGTCCGACGAAGATGGCGATGCGTTCCGAAGAGCCGCCGGGGGTGGGAAAAACATCCATCACAGGTTCGATGTCCGTGACCGTGCAGCCGGCTTCTTCCACCGCTTCGCGACGCACCACCTCCTCGGCGGTCTCGCCATCTTCTATGATTCCGGCAACGATTTCGGTGAGCCATGGATTGGCGTCAGCCGTCAACGCGCCGACCCTGAATTGCTCGATCAGGACAACCGCATCTCGCGCCGGATCGTAGGGCAGAAGCGCCGCTGCATGGCCCCGTTCGAAAACCTCTCGCGTTATGTCCTGGCCCCAGCTGCCCGCGAAGAGACGGTGGCGCAGGCGAAGACGATCGATCCGGAAATAGCCCTGCCAGGCTGTTTCCGTCTGCAATATCTCGACATCGTCACGAGTCATCATAATTTAACCTTTATTTGATGCGAATCTGACGGATCGTACATATGGGAATTTCGGAAAGATGGACCTGCTCGATAAACCCGACTCGGGAACAAAGGCGATACAGCCCCCCTCTCGCCTGGTATCCGCGCCGCCCGGTGCGTCCAGAATAGACAGGATTGAGGTGACGCGATACCGCCTACCGCTTAATCCTTCCTTTCCGCCAGCCTGGGATAGCCGCCCAAGGACGCATTTTGACGCCGCCATTGTCAAGGTGACGACGGTTGATGGGGCGGTCGGGATCGGCGCGGGTGCGGGAATGTTGGGGTTCGATGATTACCGCGACCTTTTCATCGGCGAGGATCCACAGGACCTGGAGCGTCATCACGCGGTTCTGAGCAATATCGATTTCCATGCCGGCCGACCATGGCCATTAGAACTTGCGCTGTGGGATCTCGTCGGAAAGATCAAGGGGCAACCGGTATGGCGCATGCTGGGCGGCAAGTCGGGCTCCGTTCCCTGCTATGCTTCGACCGGTGTGCTGCGCGACGGCGCGGCGCAGGTGGAAAAGGTTTGCGAGTTGCGGGATAAGGGGTTCCCGGCCGTCAAGATACGTTTCCATCGCGCCGACTGGAAAGAGGATGTCCGCGTCCTGGAAGCGATACGCCGCGCCGTTGGCGACAAGATCGAAATCCTTGTCGATTGTAACCAGGGCTGGCGCATGCCTTGGGATACGGAGCCCTGCTGGACCTATCATCAGGCACTGGTCGTAGCCCGGGAATTGGAGCGTCTGGGCGTCTACTGGATGGAAGAACCGCTGCATCGCTGTGACTGGCGCGGCATGTCGGTCCTGCATAATGCGGTATCAGTGAGGATCGCCGGCGGCGAGATGACCCGCGAACCGAGCATGCTGGAAGACCTGATCGAGCGGCGCTGCGTCGATGTCCTGCAGCCCGACGCCAGTCTGACCTGTGGCATCTCCGGTGCGGTACGGCTGGCGGGAATGGCTTCGGCGTCGGGTGTTTCCTTTTCCCCGCATACATGGGGCAACGGGATCGGGCTGCTAGCGAACGCGCATCTGTTTGCCGGCTGCCAGGGTGGACCATGGCTGGAATATCCCATCGATCCGCCGGAATGGACGCCGAAACGGCGTGATTTCATGCTGGTCGAACCGGTGAAAGCCGACAAAAAGGGATGCATTACGCTGCCCGACAAGCCGGGACTTGGAATCGAACTCGACGAGGAAAGGCTCGAGAAGCTGCGTCTGCCGTAAAGACTTGTGGCCGAATTACCGTTCGGTGCTCATCAGCCGTGGCGGGATTTCGCGGCAGCGTTTTTCCTCGACCAGTTTCAGCGTATTTTCGATAGGCGGGATCGGCGCCGGGATCTCGGAAATATCCAGGCTGGTGCCGGTCGATTCGACGACTTCGACTTTTTCCACCCAGTTCGGCCGATCCAGCCGTGTGCGCAGGAACCACACGACCGTGCCCGGGCTGCGTCCGGCCAGGCAATCGCCGAAGAAAGCACGCGATTCCTCCACCAAGGCACCGTTTACATGGCTGTAAACGCGGCCGGGATAGCGATAGCGCTGTGCCTTCTGCTTGAGGCGGCCATCACCGGGAGAATGGATGTAAATCGACTGGTTTGACTCGCAATCGTGACAGCGGCGGCCGGCGAAGATGTTGAAGGGCGGCTTGTTGCGGGCCTCCAGCCGACCAATGAAGGTCATCTCGACGAGATCGGCCTTCATTTCCCGGCCGTTGGCGTAGACGACACGTGTCAGCTTGGCGCCATAATAGCCCGGTTCCAGCTGCGTGATATAACCGACCATGCGTTTCGGCACCCAGGCCTCGTCGACGATGAGGGGATCACGCTGCGCGCAACCGGCCGTGAAACCGAACAGAACAAGCAGCAATGTTGCCTTTATGACGCTCTTCATACCCATCTAATTCTATTTCCCCGGTCGGAGAGCAAGGGCTCCTGATGAACACTGAAGCAGGATTAGAGATCAATAAGACTAAATATTTGTAAAAAAACTGCGTGAGTTTCAAAGAAATTGTCAAAAATCGGCCTTGCGGGAGCAAGGGAAGGCGAGCTTTCCCGCCAAGGCTCATGTTATGAAACCATCGGTACTCTCGCTTATCCGACTTGGAACAGCATATGACTGGCCGTGTGGCGTCCCTGCCTATGTACGACATTCCGGAAACCGCGGCATACACCGATGCCTGGTGGGCTGGATTGGCGATCCATTTTGTAGCGGCCGGAGTCGCGGGCGTGCCGGAAAAACTGACACGACCCGGCGAGGGGAAGGCATTCTGGCGGCGCCCGGATGTCATGTTCAGTCAGGCCTGTGGTTATCCGCTGATCGCCTCCTTGTCGGAAGAGGTAACCTTGCTTGCCACGCCGATCTACGATGTGCCTGGCTGCAATGACGCGGATTATTGCAGCTTCATTGTGGTTAGGGCGGACTCGTCATGGAACGAATTTCCCGACCTGCGCGGCGCTGGCTGCGCGATCAACGGGCGGGAATCCTGGTCGGGACACCATGCGCTGCGCCTGATGATCACGGAGGAAATTTCCGATGGGCAAGAGAATTTCTGCAGGCCTGTGCTTTCCGGCAGTCATGCCGGCAGCATTGAGGCTGTTGCAGAGGGACGAGCCGATTTCGCTGCCATCGACTGTGTAACGCACGCGACCTTGGCGCGTTACAGACCGGTTACGCTTGCAGGAACAAGGGTACTTGCACGAACGCCATCAATGCCCGGCCTGCCGATTATTGCAGGCAAGGCGGCTTCCCAGGCCGATATCGTCGCCATGCGTGAAGGGCTGAAAGCAGCGATGAGCGACCCGGTCCTCGCCCAAGCCAGGGAGCGGCTGGGAATCGCCGGTGTGCGATTTCTCACCCGAGGGGAATATTCGCGCATGAATAATGCGCTGCAAGCAATCGCCGCCGCAGGGGTGCGATCATTATTGTAGAGGGCAGCCGGCGCGCTCAGAAACCCTCCGGCAGATGCAGCGACGGGGCGTGCAGAGCCTCCTCGACGTCGATGCCCAATTCGCGCAGCTTGTCACCCTGTCCGTCCAGCCAGCGCTGGAAACTGGGTTGCTCGATATAGCCGTTTTCCTTCACATACCGGAACTGGAAGTAGAAATGGAACGGCCAGAAATATCCGGGCATCCGGTGAATTTCTGACTCATGCGCGGGCCTGCCGACGGCTTCTTCCGGCGATTCGGGGAAGAACTGGAAAGTCGGCGTGAAGAGCACCCGGTTTCGGCGCGCGAAATCCTTTTCCGGCAATACTTCGCCATCAAAATCGGTCACTTCGCGATCACCCCAGAGGTTCAGTTGCAGGACGAAGAAGTTGTCCCTTATGTAATTCGATACCCGGGGAATGCGGAAATTCAGTTCGTGTGTCTTCTTGCAGTATGGGCATCCACGCTGTTCCCAGATAATGACCAGCTGCTTACCTTGTGCCTTGGCTTCCGCCAGGTCTTCTCGCAGATCGAAGAAGGTTTCCTGAAACCAGGGCTGCTTGTGCAGTCCGTCGTCGCCGGTCTCCGGCATGGGCAGGCTGACATCGCCATCCTTCTTGTCGGCAAATGCATGCGGAGCCCATAGGACCGCCAGCACCACTATTATATATCCAATCACATTTTTCATGGCTATTTCATGCCTCTCTGTTAATTTTCTTATTTTCTGCCTTAGCTGTCATTCAGTTGTCGCTTCAGGTAGATTCGCAGTTTTTCGGTCTCGTAGGCACGTTCCTGAACGTAGCGAAATGTCCCCAGAAACAGTTCCGGCTTGAACAGGTTGAACATACGCGTAACCTCCCGCTCGCGCGGTTCAAGCTCTGGCATGGCTTCTACCTCTTCGCCGAAGAACTGGAAGGTCGGTGTGTAGCGGACGCCGTATTTGCGTGCCAGTTCGCGTTCCTCGAGTTCCTCTCCATCGAAATCGGTCACGGCGCGCGATCCCTGGATGTCGAGCTGCAGAACCAGGAAATTCTCGCGCACGAAATGGCGGATTTCCTCATTGGCGAAGTTCACGAAATGGGTTTCCTTGCAATATGGACAACCTTTCAGTTCCCACATGATAACGAAGCGCTTGCCCCGGGCATTGGCTTCCGCAAGGTCTTCCGACAAATCCATGAAACTCTGGAGGAACCAGGATTCGGTATACATCCCCTCCTCGGTTTCGATCGGCCCCCTGTAATCGTCATCCGCGAAAGCCGTGGCTGCAATAGCCAGAAACCCGATTAACGTGAATACCCCCCGTACATAGCTCCACATTGGCGTCATCCGAATGTTTTCATATTCATTTTCTGCTATGTTAGCATAGCGTGGAGAGGAATACAGCGCTGCTGGTGCTGGCGAAAATGTGATGGCGGGGATGCAATCATGAAGCGGACTATTGTTGTTTTCGTGGCCGTCCTGACGTTAATGGCCGCGCCCTTGCGGTCGGAACCGGTCCAGCTTGACTACAAGGACATCAGGCTGAATGGCGAGTTGACCCTCCCCGAAGGGCAGTCGCTACAGGATGGCGTGGTCTTGATCACCCACGGTTCACTGGCGCATCATGAAATGGAAATCGTGGTGGCACTGCGCGAGGCATTGGCCGAGAGGCACCTCGCGTCGCTGGCGATCAGTCTCAGTTTCGATCGGGACGACCGGAAGGGGTTCTACGATTGCGCGGATGGAACCAATACCCACAAGCGGCAGGACGCGGCGGACGAAATCGCCGCCTGGGTCGATTGGCTGAAAGAGCAGGGGGCTGGTCGCATTGCAGTAATGGGCCATTCGGCGGGTGGGAACCAGACCGCGATTTACGGAGCCGAGCGCAAGGACCCGGCCGTCGGGGCTGTCATCCTGCTGGCGCCGGGGTCCTATAATTCCGAAAGCCAGGCCGCGAGCTACAAGAGCCGATTCGGCAAGGATATGTCCGAACTCCTTGAACAGGCAAAGGCGATGGCGCCTGACGAATTGCTGGTTGGGGTCCCCTTCATCCGCTGCGAGAGCGCATCCGTGACGGCCGCCAGCTTCCTAAGCTATTACCAGCCGGACGCAAGTGGCGATACGGCGTCGCTGGCCGCTTCCCTAGAGGCACCGGTTTTGGTTATCGCCGGCAGCAAGGATAATGTGGTTGGCGACATCGCATCGAAATTTGCGCCGTATGTTGGTGAAAAACTGCAATTCGTGATGGTCGAGGGCGCCGATCATTTCTTCCTCGATCTCTATATGGAAGACGTGGCCGATGCCGTGGCGGAATTCCTGGAGGAACGCTGGTGACAGGGGCGAAGATCGGTCGCCGGAGTTTGCTGGCGGGTATCGGTTGTACCGTTGCGGGATTGGCCGTCGCGTTACCGGCGCGGGCGGACGGGCCGGATTTCCAGACTGTCCAGGCCGTGGCCTATGCTCATTACAGGGAGGCAGTGTTCTATACGCGCACCGGCAATACGCCGGTGGCCGGACTGGCGTTGGACGAATTCGTCACGAAATGGGCGGCACTGGTGCAAGCCTATGCTGATAGCCCTCCTCCGGAATATGCCGCAGATGCGAAATTCGGCGACACCCTGCGGAATGTGCTTGCCCGTGCCGAGAAAGGGCTGGAGGCACTTGATGCCGACGATCCGGATACTGCCGGGGACGCGATCAAGCCGATTCGCCGTATCCTGGCAGAGCTTCGCAAGCGAAACGGGCTGGTCACCTGGTCCGACCTGGTGGACGAATTGAGCGCCGCGATGGATGTTCTGGCCCGTTATCGGAGGGAAGTGAAGGAGCTCGATGATCCCGCAATCGTATCCATGGTGCGCGATCAGGCGGCCATCGTCGCCGCCCTTTTCAAGCGTTGCGGCAGGGAGGCGGCACACGAGGTCGCCAACGACCCGGAATTCAAGAGGCTGATCAGCGGAGCGTCGGAAAGCATGGGCAGACTCATGGAATCTCTGGAAACCAAGAGCGTGCGGCTCTACCGCATCGGTATCGGAGAACTGCGCTCCTACGAGCGGATAATGTATCTGCGATTCGGGTAGGGTAGAGCCTAGCCGATAGTCCCGAACAGTCCCGGGAAGGTGATCAGAAGCCAGTTGCCAATATCATTGATTCCGCCGGTGATAAACAGGATGCCGGTGACCACGAGCAGTACCCCCAGGACACGCTCGATCCAGCCCTGGTATCGCCGGAAACGTTTCATCAACCGCATGAAAGGTGCCGCGAAAAAAGCGGCGGCAATGAAGGGAATGCCGATGCCGCCGGCATAGGCCGCCAGCAACCCCGTCCCCTGCCTTACCGAATCTTCGGTACCGGCAATCATCAGCACCGCCGCCAATACGGGGCCGACGCAGGGCGTCCAGCCGAAGGCGAAGGCCAACCCGACAACGTAGGCACCGATCAAGCCGGCGGGCCTCTTTTCCACATGGAACCGCGCTTCACGATAAAGCATGGCAATCTTGAAAATACCCAGGAAATGCATTCCCAAGATGATGATGATGGCGCCTGCGATCCAGGAAAGAATCTGGAAGTGTTCCGCCATCAGTTCTCCCAATACCGAAGCGGTTGCCCCGAAGGCGACGAAGACGGTAGCGAAACCGAGGACGAAGGTCAGAGAAGCCAGAACCACCCGTCGTGTTGCGGCTCTGTCAGCCTCCCCGCCGTCTTCCAGTTGCTCAAGGCTGACGCCGCCCAGGAAGCATAGGTAAGGCGGGACGAGCGGTAGAATACAAGGTGACAGGAAGCTCAGCAGCCCAGCTATGAACGCGCCGCCGAAAGAGACATCCAGACCGCCCATGAACCGACCCTTTCTACATCATCCAACCGTCAACTGCCGACAATCTTGATGTTCTTGTTTTCGGGCACGTTGACGGTCTTCTTGGCGGAAATATAGTCGCTGACCACGTCCCAGATCGGCGGTCCCTCGGTGCCCTCGTTGACCGAGGCCCAGCCCGCAACCGTATAGGCCTTGGTGGGGTCGATTGGCTCGCCGGTCGCGATCAGCTTCATGTCGGAAATGCGGCTTCCCATGGTGGCGTTGGGATCGATCGCATAAGACATACCGCCGATACGCACCATGTCGCCGCCCTGCTGATAATAGGGATCGGGATTGAACAGATTGTCCGCGACGTCCTCCAGGATCACCTTGATGAATTCGCCGGTGAATTCGTTACGGTACGCGGCGGGATAGGTGATGGAGGTCATGTTGTGAACGTCCTCAACCGTGATGTCCTGGCCCGGCAGCAGGCTGGCCCCCCAGCGGAAGCCGGGCGACATCGCAATCTGGGCGTCCCGCTGCTCCATCAGCGCCTGGCAGATCAGGTCGTCGAAGGTGCCGTTGAAATTCCCACGGCGGTACAGCAGGCTCTCTGTCTGGCCGAGCACGCGGCCCAGTTCCGCTTCATGCGGCTCGCGAATCCCCTTCACGATGGCTGCAATCTCCGGGTCCGGCTGGATGACGTCCGAGAATACCGGGATCAGGCGGTAATTGTAGTTCGTCATCTTGCCGTCCTTCACCTCGATATCGAGGCGGGACAGGAATTTCCCGTGCGAGCCCGAGGCCACCAGCAGTGTTCCCTTTTCCTCCAGCACGACGGGCAGGGCATCGTGGGTATGGCCGGTCAGGATGACGTCGATTCCCTCGACCCTGCTGGCCATCTTGCGGTCCACGTCGAAACCGCTATGGCTCAGCAGCACGACCAGTTCGGCGCCGTCCTCCCGTGCTTCGTCGACCAGTTCCTGCACGCGCCGT
>JBFFGY010000020.1:0-13610 GCA_041557215.1 Alphaproteobacteria bacterium | reverse complement strand
CAAGACCCTCTATTTCTCGCCCTTCGCCGCTTATCACAGCCTGTCGGACAGGGGCCTGACCGAAAAGGCGAGGGCGGCCACGCTGGCCTTCGGCGCGCCGATCGCCCTGGAACTGGTGGAACTGGATTCCGAGGGGATGCTCGATACGGCGGTCGAGGAAATGGGCAAGGTTTTCGTCAGCACGGAACTGGGCGGCGGCGGCACGACCACGGCCCACACGGTTGCCATCGCCGATGCAGGCGTGCGGAACCTGATGATCCATTTCGGCCTGATTGACGAGGCGCCGGCAACGCGCGAATCGCTCGGCCTGCCGGCGACGCGGCTGATGCACATGCCCGATCCCGGCTGTTACCAGATCTGCGACGACCGGGGGATTTTCGAGATGATCGCGGAGTTGGACAGCCAAGTCGGAGAAGGCGACGCCATCGGCCGCATTCACTTCCCCGAACAGCCGCAGCGAGAGCCGGTGCTCTATCGCGCCGGCACGTCAGGAACTTTGATCGGCCGGACGCACAAGTCGCTGATGGAACCGGGTGATTTCCTTGCGCTGATCGCCAAGGATATGTGAGGACAGGAAGCCGGCCGCGGAGACGGCTCTCGCGCGGCCGGAACTTCAATCAGCTCTGCACGCCCTCGACATACCAGTCCATGGTCGCCATCTGCTCGTCGGTCAGATTTTTGCCGGCGGGCAGTACCTCCTCGCCCTTCTGGTTTTTGATCGGGCCGGCAAAAGCATGCATCGATCCGTCGGTGATGCCCATCCGCACCTTTTCCGCGGCTTCGCGGGCGGTGTCGGTGATGGCGTCTCCATAGGGCGCTATCTTCACCATGCCTTCCTTCATGCCGTGCCAGACATTCTGGGATGTCCAGGCCCCGTCCATGACGGCCTGGACGCGGCTGATGTAATAGTCGGACCAGTCATCCAGGATCGCGGTCAGCTGCGCGCGCGGCGCAAAAGCCTTCATATCCGAAGCCTGGCCGAAACCGAAGACGCCGCGGCTCTCCGCCACCTGCAGCGGCGCGGGGCTGTCGGTGTGCTGGGTAATGATGTCCGCGCCCTGATCGATCAGGGTCTTGGTCGCGTCGCTTTCCTTGCCGGGATCGTACCAGCTGTTGACCCAGACCACCTTGGTCTTGAAGTCTGGATTGACCTTCTGGGCGGCCAGCGTGAAGGCGTTGATGCCCATCACCACCTCGGGGATCGGGAAGGATCCGATATAACCGGCGACACCGCTTCTCGACATATGGCCGGCGATGGTGCCGATCACGGCGCGGCCCTGATGGAAGCGCGCGTTGTAGACGCTGACATTTTCCGCGGTCTTGTAGCCGGTGGCATGCTCGAACATGACCTTGGGGAACTGCTTGGCGACCTTGATGGTCGGGTTCATGAAGCCGAAGGAGGTGGTGAAGATCAGGTTGTGGCCACTGCTGGCAAGTTGCCGAATGACGCGCTCCGCGTCGGGACCCTCGGCAACGTTCTCGACATAGCTGGTCTTCACCTTGTCGCCGAACTTCTTCTCGACCGCTTTGCGGCCAAGGTCGTGGCCATGGGTCCAGCCATGATCGCCGATCGGGCCGACATAGACGAAACCGACTTTGACCTGCTCAGCGCCGAAGGCTAGCGGCGCGCCCAATGTTGCCGAGGCCATGGCCGCGGAAGATCCGGCCAGGAAGGTTCGACGTGTAAAGCTGAAATCACTCATTGCTGCTTTCCCTGTTCACTGTTTGGTTGGTTGGTACAAATACGGGATTCGCGGTCCCGGTCAAGTGGGTGGACGGAAAGGTTTGCCGAGGCAGGCTGGGGCATTCAGTCGCGCCCGCCAGGGGCCGGCCGAAATGATGGTCAGAACCAGGATCGTTGCGATATAGGGTAACATGGACATGACCTGCGACGGCACGTCGAACCAGCCGGCGCCTTGGGCGCTGAGCTGCAGGATCGTCACGCCGCCGAACAGATAGGCGCCGAATAGCACCCGCAACGGCCGCCATGTCGCAAAAACTACCAGCGCCAGGGCGATCCAACCGCGCCCCGCGGTCATTTCCTCGATCCACATCGGCGTATAGCTCAGCGACAGGAACGCACCTGCCAGCCCGCTGGTCAGCCCGCCGAACAGGACAGCTTTGTATCTCACGCGGATCACGTCATAGCCGATGGAATGGGCAGATATGTCCGACTCCCCCACCGCGCGCAGGATCATGCCGGCGCGGCTGCGCTTCAGGAACCAGGCAACACCCACCGTCAAGGCGATGGAGGCATATATCAGGATGTCGTGGCTGAACAATAATGGCCCGACGACCGGCAGGGTGCTGATGCCCGGGATATCAAGCTTCGGCAGAGGAACGACGGCGATGCCGACGAAGCCAGCGCCGGCCAGCGAACTCAATCCGATGCCGAAAATGGTGAGCGCCAGCCCGGTCGCTACCTGGTTGGCCATCAGGGTAAGGGTCAGGACCCCGAAGGCGAAGGCCATGGCCATGCCTGCCACCATCGCGCCGATTATCCCAAGCGTTGCGCTGCCGGTGGTGGTCGTGATCGCAAAACCGGCGACCGCGCCGGCCAGCATCATCCCTTCGACGCCCAGATTCAGCACGCCGGAACGCTCGACTACCAGTTCGCCGAGGGCGGCCAGCAACAGTGGCGTTGCCGCGCTGATGACGGTGATGAAGCCGAGTATCAAAGGGTCGCTCATTCCGCCGGTGCCTCCTTTCGCAAATCTGCTGCATTGCCGCCACTGTCAAAGCGCAGGCGGTAACGGGCCAGGAAATCCGAGGCCAGCAGGAAGAACAGCAGCATTCCCTGGAACACGCCGGTCACGGCCTGGGGCATGCCCGCCTCGACCTGGGCGTTCTCGCCGCCGATATAGGACAGCGCCATGATCAGGCCAGCGCCGATGATGCCGATCGGATGCAGTCTTCCCAGGAAGGCGACGATGATCGCGGTAAAGCCGTAGCCCGGTGAAATCGAGGGGATCAACTGGCCGATTGGCCCGGCCACCTCGAACAGTCCTGCCAAACCGGCCAAGCCACCGCTGGTCAGCAACGACAGCCAGATCAGCCGCTTTCGGCTGAAACCGGCGAAGGCCGCCGCTGCCGGCGCCTGGCCGACGACACGAATCTGGAAGCCGATGATGGTGCGGGTCATCACGACCCAACCGGCCGCGGCGATGAGCAGCGCCACGACAACGCCCGCATGCAGGCGGGTGCCTTCCAGGACGAGGGGCAGGGTCGCGGATTCGGAAAGCATTTCGGACTGCGGAAAGTTGAAGCCCATCGGGTCTTTCCAGGGGCCGAAGACAAGCGCGCTGAGGGTCAGTGTCGCCACATAGGTCAGCATCAGGCTGGTCAGGATTTCATTGACGTCCCAGCGGGCCTTCAGGAAGGCCGGAATTGCCGCCCAGGCCATGCCGCCCAGAATGCCGGCAATGGAGATCAACGGCAGCACCCAGAAGGCTTCGACATCGATCAGGGCCAGCGCCAGTCCGCCACCAGCCACCGCGCCGATGGTCAGTTGCCCCTCGGCGCCGATATTCCAGACGTTAGCGCGAAAGCCGATGGCAAGTCCCACGGCGATCATGATCAGCGGAGCGGCCTTCAGGCCGAGTTCGGCCAGGCCGTAAACGGTCAGCAGCGGCGAGACGAAGAAGTGATAGATGCCCAGGAACGGGTCATAGCCCATGGAGAGGAACATCAGGAAACCGGCAACCACCGTCAGGACGACCGCCAGCAATGGCGTCAGGTAGAACATTCGTAAGTTCAGTTCCCGGCGCTCTTCGATCCTAAGCGACATGGACGCCGCCCTCCGTTTGTTCCGGCTGATGTTCCGTCATGCCGTGCAGACCGCCCATCAGCAGGCCGATCTCGTCGATGGACGCATCCACCGTCACCATGCTTTTTGACAGCCTCCCCAAATTGATTACGGCCAAGTGGTCGGAAAGGGTCAGCAGTTCATCGAGGTCCTGAGAAATGACAACGATAGCCGTACCGTTTCCGGCCAACGTCAACAGCGCCTCGTGGATGGCTGCCGCCGCGCCCGCGTCCAGTCCCCAGGTCGGCTGCGAGACGATCAGGATTCCCGGGTTCTGCAATATCTCCCGCCCGACGATGAATTTCTGCAGGTTGCCGCCCGACAGGCTGCTAGCGGTTGCGGCAATGCCTGTGGCCTTTACGTTGAAGTCCCGCACCACCCTCTGCGCCAGTTCAGCCATAGCGTGCGCCTGGACGAAGCCCCCAGCCAGAAGCTTCATGCGGCGGTATCCGCTGAGCAGGAAGTTCTCGGCAAGCGACATTTCCGGGACCGCGGCATGGCCGTGGCGTTCCTCGGGGATACTGCACATACCCAACCGCCGCCGCCCCGCGGCTCCCATGCGCCCGGCGGCGATGCCGTCGATCAGGACTTCCTGCGCAACATGAACCGTCCGCTCGCCGGTCAACGCCTGGAAAAGCTCGCCCTGGCCGTTGCCCGCCACGCCGGCGATGCCGAAAATTTCACCTTGGCGAACCGAAAAAGTCACGTCCTTCAGCGAAACGCCCAGGGCATGGCCGGCATCCAGGTTCAACCCCTGCACCTCCAGCCGGGTCTTGTCGGAAATCCTGCCCGTCCGGGTCGGCAACTCGCGCATCGCGGCGCCGATCATCATCGAGGCCATCGATTTCGCGGTTTCCCTGGCAGGATCGCAGGAACCCACCACCTTGCCGCCGCGCAGGATCGTCGCGCGGTCGCACAGCGCCCTTATCTCCTCCAGCTTGTGGCTGATATAGAGAATCGAGACGCCTTCCGCCGAGAGTTGCCGCAAGGTTTCGAACAGCCGCTCCACCTCCTGCGGGGTCAGCACCGAGGTCGGCTCGTCCATGATCAGCAGGCACGGGTTCTGCAGTAGGCAACGCACGATCTCGATACGCTGGCGCTCGCCGACCGAAAGGGTATGGACCTCGCGGTCCGGATCCAGCGGCAGCCCATAGGCGTGGCTGACCTCGACCACGCGCTCCGCAAGCGCCTTCATGTCGGGCGCTTTCTCGATGCCCAAGGCGATGTTTTCCAGTACTGTCATTGCCTCGAACAGCGAGAAATGCTGGAAGACCATGCCTATGCCGAGATTGCGCGCCGCATGCGGATCGGCGATGCCGACAGGCGCGCCTTCCCACAGAACCTCGCCCTCGTCGGCATGCAGCACGCCATAGATGATCTTCACCAGCGTGCTCTTCCCGGCGCCGTTCTCGCCCAGCAGCGCATGGATTTCGCCGGGCGCCACGGATAGATCTATGGAATCGTTGGCCAGCACGCCGGGGAAGCGTTTGCTGACATTGCGCAGTTCCAGACGCGGTGCCGTGGCTGAGGTAGCTTGATGCATTCGGCCTCTCAGTTGCTCTTCTTGCCGAGCCGGGTAATCGCCTTCGGCATCCGTTCGGGAATGACGCGGGAATCCAGTCTCGGACAAATCTTATAGTCCGTGATAACGGCTATCGCATCAGACAATACGCAAAAAAGTCGCGGGGGAGATGTCTAGAACCCTATGGAAGCCCAACTGGCCATGGCCGTATTGGCGCCGATGGCGATGGCAAAGAGGCCGATTGCCGCCATGGTGGCGCTGTGCAGCCACCGCGCGCTCCTGGCTGCCGCGTTAAGCGGGAAGGAGGCAACCAGCGACAGCGCCGCCATGCCTGCGATCGAACCCAGGCCAAAGCAGGCGATGTAAGCCAGCGCCGGGCCAACCGAATTGGCCGCTGCCACGAGCAGCACCAGCAGCGCGCCCGAACCGGCCGCGCCATGCACCAGACCGATGGTCAGTGCCTTCACCAGCCCGTGCCGGGGATGGCGATGTTCGTGGCGGCTGGTTGCATGGTCGCGGCGCCGCTCGGACTCGTGCGAGTGAGCATGTAGATGGCGCTGCCCGTCGCCATGCTCATGCGCATGGAAATGGATGCGGCGGCGGTAAATAGTCAAGAGGACGTTCAGGCCAAGGGCAGCAACCATGATGCCGACAGCAAACTCCAGGGTCGCCTGCAGCCCTTCGCCCAGGGTCAGGCCAAGCATCAGGACGGTGCCGCAAATGGCGAACAGGGCGATGGTATGCCCCGCGCCCCACCAGGCGCCGCGCAGCACCAGGTTGCGTCGGGTCGTTTGTTGGGCGCTGAGCGCGGCAACGGCGGCCAGATGATCGGCTTCCAGTGCATGCTGCATGCCCACGAGCGCGCCAAACGCCAAAAGCGACCAGAGTTCCATGAGCTAACCGTATTTGATGCTGCCGAATGAATTTTCGGGGGCGATGGCAATTTATATAGAGGACGTCCGAAGGCTTGGCGAGAGTCAATCGCTCAGGTCTGGACCAGACTCTCTCGGAATGCGCCGGCGACTTCGCGCACTGCGCTCATAAGAGTCTGCACAGGGCCGGACAGATTTGCATCCACTCTCGTCGTCAGTCCGACCGGTCCTTCCGTCGCGGCCGCATCGACCGGCAGCCGGCAGAGGGCGCCAGTCTGAAGGTCGTCCAGCATGACGCCGCTGTCCATGATCCAGACTGCGTTGCTGGCGCGGGTGAAGGTGCGGCCGAAGGTGACCGAGATGGTTTCGATATATTCGCCAGGCACGCCGACGCCATTGGCGATCAGGAAGCTTTCGGCCGCATGGCGGATGATTGATCCGCGAATCGGCAGCATCACCGGATAGTCGAGGATCCGCGCCAGTTCGAAATTGCTTTCCTCCAGCAGCGGATGCTCCGGCCTTACCGCAAAGGCCAGTGACTCCGAATAGAGATGTTCGAAGGACAGCCCGACCATAGGCGTAGGCTCCGCCAGGCGGCCGACGACGAAATCGAGTTCTCCCGCCTTTAACTGGCCCAGCAGATCGGGATTGGACCCGTCCATTACCCGGATCGCCGCGCCGATCCCCTGGGCACGACAGGCCAGGATGGCGCGCGGCATGATCGTCGCCGCCGCGTTGGGCAACACCCCGACATTGACCTGCCCGCCGCCGCCCTCGCGAAGCTGGGCCACGCCGTCCAATCCCTGCTGCAGCGAGGCGATGCTCATCCCGGCATGGCGGTGGAAGATTTCGCCGGTCCGGGTTACCGTGGTGCCCTTGCGGTTCCGCTCGAACAGGCGGCTGCCGAGAATGTCTTCCAGTTCGCGGATGGTCTTGGATACGGCAGGCTGGCTGACGGCCAGGGAATCGGCGGCCTTCACCAGGCTCTTCTGGCGTGCGACCTCTAGGAAACATTGCAGATGGCGGTATTTTATGCGTCCATCGATCATGACGGATACATGTCAATATGGTTATCTAAGTATGAGAAATTATCATTTTACATAACCAGATGGCCAGATCATTCTTTTCAACGGGTAAGACAAGGGAGAGAGACATGAATGTGACCCGCGCCAACGGGGTCCAGTTGCATTTCGCCGTGGAGGGGGCATCGGACAAGCCCGTCATCGTATTTTCCAATTCGCTGGGAACCGACTTCCGGGTCTGGGACCGGCTGGCTGGACGGCTGGCCGGCAATGCCGCTTGGTGCGATACGACAAGCGCGGGCACGGCCTGTCGGAAGTTACGCCGCGGCCTTGGCGTATGGACGACCATGTCGGCGACCTGATCGCGCTGCTCGATCATCTGAAACTGGACAAGATCATTGTTTGCGGGCTTTCGGTGGGCGGTATGATCGCGCAAGGTTTAGCCGCGCGGCAGCCGGAGCGCATGCGCGCCATGATCCTGATGGATACGGCCGCGAAGATCGGCACGCCGGAAATGTGGAACGAACGCATCGAGGCGATCGAAAAGGGCGGTATCGAGGCGCTGGCCGACCCGATCATGGAACGCTGGCTGTCGGCGAAATTCCGGGCTGAAAAACCAGAGGAGACGCTGGCCTGGCGCAACATGCTGACCCGCACGACCGTGGACGGCTATCTGGGCACCTGCGCGGCGATTCGCGACGCGGACCTGACGGAAAGCACGAAACGCATCGCCATGCCGGTGCTGGGCATCGGCGGTTCCGAGGATGGTTCCACGCCGCCGGATGTGGTGCGTGGCACCGTCGACCTGATCGAGGGTGGCCGTTTCGAACTGGTGGAAGGTGCCGGGCATCTGCCTTGCGTCGAGGCGCCGGACCGGGTCGCCGGCCTGATCATGGATTTCCTGGGGGAGAACGGCATTGTCTGACGATCGCTTCGATAATGGCATGGCGGTGCGACGCTTGGTGCTGGGCGACGCCCATGTCGACCGGGCGGAGGCCAACAAGACCCCGTTCGACGAGGATTTCCAGCGCTACATTACCGAAAGCGCCTGGGGGTCCGTCTGGACCCGCCCGGGCCTCGACAAACCTACGCGCAGCCTGCTGACGCTCGCCCTGCTGGCCGCCAACCGCGGCTATGCCATCGCCAAGCAGACCTACAAGGAAATGGAAGAGCAGGATTCCAAAGGAGGAAACGAATGACCGCTCACGGACCTTTCAGTCCGCGCGACTGGGGCACGCATCCGCCCTATGTCTATCCGGATTACAAATCGACCACCCTGCGCGGGCCGACCAAGCCGCTGAGCCCGCTGAAGGCCACGTTGTCGGAACTGACCGGCCCGGTCTACGGCCATGAAAGCGTCGGGCCGATGGACCACGACCTGACCAAGAATGCGCAGGTCAATGGCGAGCCGCTGGGTGAGCGCATCGTCGTGGCGGGCCGCGTGCTGGACGAGGACGGCAAGCCGCTGCCCAATACGCTGCTGGAGGTCTGGCAGGCCAATGCCGCCGGCCGTTACATCCACAAGAACGACCAGCATGACGCGCCGCTGGACCCGAACTTCCGTGGCAGCGGGCGATGCGTCACCGACGCCGACGGCCGTTACAAGTTCTATTCGGTGAAGCCCGGCGCCTATCCCTGGGGCAACCATCCCAACGGATGGCGGCCGAACCATATCCATTTCTCGCTGTTTGGGCCCAGCTTCGTGACCCGCCTGGTCACCCAGATGTATTTCCCGGGCGATCCGTTGCTGGATCTGGACCCGATCTACAAGAGCTCGCCGGAGGGCTGGCGCGAGCTGATGGTCTCGAAATTCGACCTCGACGTCACCGAGCCGGAATTCGCGCTGGGTTATACGTTCGACATCGTCCTGCGCGGACGCAACGCCACCCCGATGACGGAGTAGCCGCCATGAGCCTGAAACAGACTCCTTCCCAGACCGTCGGCCCCTATTTCGCCTATGGACTGACCGCCGAACAGTACGGCTACGACTTCAATTCCATCGCTGGCGGGAACCTGCTCGACGCGGACACCGAGGGCGAGCGCATCCATATCGTCGGCCGCGTGCTGGACGGCGAGGGCAAGCCGGTCGACGACGCCATGATCGAAATCTGGCAGGCCGACTCCCAGGGGCGCTATGCCCATCCCGCCGATCCCCGCGGATCGAACCTGGCCTTCAAGGGATTCGGCCGCTTCGGCACGGGCACGGACCCGCAAAACCGTTTTATCTTCAATACGGTCAAGCCCGGCTCGGTCGAGGGCCAGGCGCCGCATATCACCATGTGCGTGATGTGCCGCGGCATGCTGTCCCACGCATTCACCCGGATCTATTTCTCGGACGAGGCGGAAGCGAATGCCGCGGATGAGGTACTCGGCACCGTGCCGGAGGATCGCCGCGATACGCTGGTCGCAAAACGAGAGGAAACGGCGGCGGGAATCGTCTATCGTTTCGATGTCCACTTGCAGGGCGACAGGGAAACGGTATTTTTCGATTTGTAGGGATTCGTTCGCCTGATCGGAGCGACCTCATACTTCGAGACGGCGCTGCGCGCCTCCTCAGCATGAGGGCACAGGCATTTGAGCTTCATACTGAGGAGCGGCGGAGCCGCGACTCGAAGTATGAGGTAGCTCCGGCGGGCGGGAACATATGACCTCAGTGTTAGAGAAAACAAACAGCGGGTAAGAGAGAAAATGACCGAGCCATGCATCATCACGGTGGCGATCACCGGCTCCGTGCCGCGCAAGGAGGACACGCCGGCGGTGCCGGTCACCGTCGCCGAGCAGATCGAATCCACCCATGAGGCCTTTGAGGCCGGCGCTACCATCGTGCATGTTCATGTGCGCGACGAGCAGCAGCGGCCGTCCTCCGACCCGGACAAGTTCGCCGCCTTCCAGGAAGGCGTGCGCAAGCATTGCCCGGGAATGATCGTGCAGTTCTCCACGGGTGGACGCGGCCGCGCGGCCGAGGAACGCGGCAGCATGCTGCATCACCGGCCCGACATGGCGTCGCTGGCCACCGGCTCGGTCAACTTCCCCAACATGATCTACGAGAATCATCCGGAGTTGGTGGATGAACTGGCGGCCCGGATGCTGGAATACGACATCAAGCCGGAGATCGAGATATTCGACCTGGCGATGCTCTATGCGGCGGCCCGCATGGCCGGCGACGGGCAGTTGAAGATGCCGCTACATGTGCAGTTTGTCTTCGGGCTGAAAAACGCCCTGCCGCCGCGCCGGGAAATCCTGGAGTTCGAGGTCGCGCAGCTCAAGGCGTTGCTGCCGGACGCCACCTGGACCGCCGCCGGCATCGGCCGTAGCCAAATGGAGATGAACCACTGGGCGCTGGAACTGGGCGGCCATTGCCGCACCGGGCTGGAGGACAATATCCGCTTCGACAAGTCGCGCCTGGCGGCCAGCAACGCCGAACTGGTCGTCCGCGTCGCCGACCTCTGCGCCGACTACAACCGCCATCCGGCCTCGGTCGAGGAAGCCCGCCGCATCCTCTCCCTGGCGCCGGCGACCGCCGTGGCGTGACGTGGGGCGCGGGCGAGGCTATGCTGCGGATATGAGCATCTCGCCAGTTGATTCCGCCCTCTACGGGGGCCTTTTCTCCGACCCTGAAGTCGTGGAGGCTTTTGCCGATTTTGCCACGATCCGGGCCATGCTGGATGTGGAGGCGGCGCTGGCGCGTGTGCAGGGACGGTTGGGCATTATTCCAGTGGATGCCGCGGCGCGGATCTCCGAAGTAGCCTTGTCCTTCGAGCCTGAGATCGCAGGTATTGCCGCGGGCACTGAAACCTCCGGCGTGCCGATCATCCCGCTGGTGGAACAGCTTCGCGCGGCCGTCGGTGGCGAGGCGGCGACCTATGTGCATTGGGGGGCGACCAGCCAGGATATCGTGGATACCGGGCTGGTATTGCGGTTGCGCGGTGTTGCCGACTTGCTGGCGGCGCGGATCGACGCGCTATCGGGCGCGCTGGACAAGCTGGCGGACGATCACCGGACCACCGTTATGGCGGCCCATACCCGGTCGCAGCAGGCCTTGCCAACCAGCCTTGGCCTTAAGGCGGCAATCTGGCTGTCGCCATTGATCGACCATGCGGCACGCTTGCGGGAACTCCGCCCGCGCCTGCTCGCCGTGCAGTTCGGCGGTGCGGTCGGCACGTTGGCGGCGCTGGGAGATCGCGGCATCGAGGTGATGGAAGCGCTGGGCAGGGAACTGGACCTGACCGTCCCGGCCGCGCCCTGGCATGTGCAGCGGGACAATATCGCCGAATTCGCCGGCTTTCTGTCGCTGGTCACCGGAAGCCTGGGCAAGATGGCGCAGGACATGATCCTGTTGGCCCAGTCAGAGGTTGGGGAGTTGCGTCCCGGCTCTGGCGGCGGCTCCAGCACCATGCCGCAGAAAACCAACCCCGTGGCCTGCGAGGTCATGGTGACGGCGGCGCGTTCCAACGCGGCGCTGCTGTTGGCCATGCATCAGGCGATGATCCAGGAACAGGAGCGCGGCGGCCCCGGCTGGCAGCTGGAATGGCTGACCCTGCCGCAGATGGTGGTGGCCACCGGCGCGGCGCTGAAACACGCCATTGCGGTCGTCGAAGCATTGCAGGTGGATGCGGCACGCATGCGCGCCAACCTGGATGCCTCCAACGGGCTGATCCTGGCCGAGGCGGCCAGCTTCGCCCTGTCGCAGCATATGCCCCGCGCCGAAGCTCAGGCGCTGGTCAAGCGGGCCTGCCAGGAGGTCGCAAAGACCGGCCGCCCGCTGATGGAAATCTTGGCGGATTGGACCGATGTGCCGGTGGATTGGGCCGCGGTTGCCGACCCGGCGAATTACCTTGGTTCCGCGAACGCACTGATCGACAGGATTCTGGCGCGCCGGGGCTAGAGAGTATGGATATTGCCGCCGGCTGCGCCGGCGAGTTTCCTTTCGCCCCCTCACCCAAACCCTCTCCCACGTGGGGGAGAGGGCTTATTCTTAGGGCCGGCACGATAGAACCCTCTCCCCTAGTGGGAGAGGGCAGGGTGAGGGAGATCGTTGCGGCAAAGTGCGATGCATGCCTGCTTCCATCAACTTCATATTTTCTTCGCACCACGGCAATTGTTTTGGCAGTATCGCCGCATGAAGCAGGAAACGCGTCGCACCGCCGGGTGGCGGGAATGGGTGGGGTTAAAGGGGCTTGGGGTCGAGGCCATCAAGGCCAAGCTGGACACCGGCGCGCGCACCTCGGCGATTCATGCCTTCGATGTCGAGGCCTATGATCGGGACGGCGAAAGACGGGTGCGGTTTTCCATCCATCCGATTCAGAAGGACGATACGGTTTCCATTGCCTGCGACGAGAAATTGGTGGATATCCGCGCGGTCAGCAATCCGGGACGCCGTAGCGAAAAGCGCTACATCATCCGGACCGAACTGAGCCTGGGCGGCGAAAGCTGGCCGATCGACCTCAGCCTTACGGACCGGGACGAGATGGGCTTCAGGCTGCTGATCGGGCGCACGGCCATGCATGGCCGACTGCTGATCGACCCGGAAAGATCCTTCCGGTTGGGAAAGAAGAAGCGAAGCAAGAGCAGGGAAACGAAATGAAGATCGTCATGCTGGCCCGCAACCCGAATCTGTATTCGCACCAGCGCATGGTGGAGGCGGCGGAAGCACGCGGCCACGAGATCGACATCATCAACACCACGCGCTGTTATATGAATATCACCTCGCACCGGCCGCAGGTGTTCTATCAGGGCGAGCCTGTGACTGGGGTGGATGCGGTGATCCCGCGCATCGGCGCGTCGATCACCTCCTACGGCGCGTCCGTGGTGCGCCAGTTCGAGATGATGGGCGTCTGGTCGATGAACGAATCCGTGGCGATCGTCCGCTCGCGCGACAAGCTGCGCAGCCTGCAAATTCTGTCCAAGCATGGCATCGGGCTGCCGGTCACGGCCTTCGCGCATGATACGCGGCGCGCCGAGGAACTAATCGACATGGTGGGCGGTGCGCCGGTCGTCATCAAGTTGCTGGAGGGAACGCAGGGGCTGGGCGTCGTGCTGGGCGAAACCCGCGATTCAGCGAAGAGCGTGATCCAGGCCTTCCGCGGCGCCAAGGTGGATATTCTGGTGCAGGAATTCATCAAGGAGGCCCAAGGCGCCGACATCCGCTGCTTCGTCATCGACGGCAAGGTAGTGGCGGCGATGAAGCGCCAGGGGCCGGAGGGCGAATTCCGGTCCAACATCCACCGCGGCGGTTCCGCCGCGCGAATCCGGATCACGCCGGAAGAGCGCTCCACCGCCGTGCGGGCGGCCAAACATCTGGGGCTGAATGTCTGCGGCGTCGACATGCTGCGATCCAACCACGGGCCGGTGGTCATGGAGGTCAATTCCTCGCCCGGCTTCGAAGGCAT